>JBBUGP010000111.1:0-5049 GCA_038077895.1 Patescibacteria group bacterium | reverse complement strand
CGGCGGCCGAGGCCTATGTTGCGGGATACTGGACAAGTTGGTTCTCTCCCGGATTTTTGGAGTTTATTGGACATCCCCAAGCTTCAAAGGCGACATCGCCGTAGTTTACTCGTTTTTCCCGAACGGGATTTTTTTATATCCACGAGCCGGTATATGGTTGACCAAAACCCGAAAATCTATTATGATTATAACTGCAGTTAATTAATATTTGGTATGCAAAAAATCATCAACTTTTCACAAATCGTTATCTCGATTTTTTTAATCGCCTTGATTTTAATGCAAAACAAAAGTGGCGGCTTGGGTTCGGTCTTCGGCGGCGGCGACGGTGACGTCTTCCACACTAAACGCGGGCCGGAAAAATGGCTGTTTTACGCCACCATTGTTTTAACCATATTATTTATCGCCTTGGGCATCTTTAACATCTTTATTAACCGAACCGCCGTTTAAGTTCGGGCGGTTTTGGGCTCCCGGCGAAAAATTAAAATCTAACGCTCGTGAAGCGATTGGAAAAAATCATCGAGTATCTTCGGCAAGCGGCTTTAGGCGCGCGGAACATTCATTTTTTCCGCATCAACAACTTCCCTCGCTTGTTCCGCTCCTTTTCCGAGCTAGAAAAGAAAATACTTTTAGTCGCGGTTACGGCTATTGCGGTCTGCGGCGCTTTTTTGGTCACCCAAAGTTATCTGTCCGGCACTAAAACTTTTCCCGACTTCGGCGGTAAATACGTGGAAGGCCTGGTGGGACAGCCGCGATTTATTAATCCCGTCCTCGCCCCGGCCAACAGCGTGGATATGGATTTGTCGCGGGTGGTTTATTCCGGCGTCCTTAAATTCGACGCCGACCAAAAATTGGCGCCCGACCTGGCGGAGGGCTTGCCGGAACTTTCGGCCGATCAGAAGCAATATACCGTCCACTTGCGCCGCGAAGTTTTTTGGCATGATGGACAGAAATTTTCCGCCGACGACGTAATTTTTACCATCCAGCTTATTTCCGACCCGGCTTTCGGCTCGCCCCTGCGCCTCAACTGGAACAAGGTCGAGGTTCAGAAAATCGACGACTATACCTTTATCGCCACGCTGAAAGAGCCCTACGCCGCTTTTCCGGTCAATCTCACCTTGGGCGTCTTACCCAAACACATTTGGGAGGGCACGGACGCGGGCAACTTCGCGCTTTCCAAATTCAACCTCCAGCCGATAGGCACCGGTCCGTTTAAAATCAAAGGACTTTCTAAAACCGAGGAGGGCGTGCGCTCAATCGCCTTGGAGGCGTTTAACAATTACCACTTGGGACGTCCTTTTTTGGATGATCTGGAATTTAAATTTTTCTCCAGTTATGACGATTTAATCTCCGCCTATCATTCCCGGGCGGTGATGGGCCTGGGCTACATTCCTTTCGACAAAAAAATCTATGTTGAAAAATCTTCCAACATCAGCCAGCACCTGCTGAATCTGCCCCAATACCAAGCGCTGTTTTTCAACACTAACAAATCGCCGGTGCTAAGAGATAAAAACGTCCGCGCCGCGCTGGCCGAAAGCCTAAACCGACAGGCGATTATTGACGAAGTTTATCTGACCGCCGCGCAAGCCGCTTACGGCCCCATTCCCGAAGGATACCTCGGCCACAATACCGCCGTGGAAAAAATCCATCCTTACGATTTGGAACACGCGAAAAAACTTTTAGACGAGGCCGGTTTTAAAACTCAGGAGGGAAGCTCGGTTTTAAAAAAAGGCGATGTAAGTCTGGAGTTCACCATTGTAACTAATAATTTCCTGCTAAACGAAAAAACCGCGGAGTTTTTAAAGAAACAGTGGGAGGCTATCGGCTTTAAGGTGAATTTGCAAATTCTGACAATCGGGGAACTGGAGCAAAATGTTTTACGGCCGCGCGAATATGAAGCGCTGTTGTTTTCCGAAAACATCGGCGGCGATCCCGATCCCCTGCCATTCTGGCATTCCACGCAGCGCGGCGAAGCCGGCCTAAACTTGGCGATGTTTAATAATAAGGAAGCTGACACGCTTTTAACGGAAGGCCGGAGCAACGCGGACAGCCAATATCGCGAAAAACGATACCAGCGATTCGAGGAAATCTTGGCCAACGAGCTGCCGGCGATTTTTCTGGTCAATCCCCGCTACGTTTACGGAGTGAGCAGTAAAGTCGGCGGCATCGAACTTAACAACATCGTCAGCCAATCGGAAAGATTTTTGGATATCCATAAATGGTTCGTAAAGACGAAAAGGGTGAAGAAATAATTCAAAAATCAATATTACACTCCAAACAGAGTCTTGCCCTCCTCTTTTTTAAAGAGGAGTTGGAGGAGTTAAATTTAATTATTCAGAAATCTTGGTTCTTGGGCGCGTGGCGGAACGGTATATTTACCCCGTATAGTTGGTGGGCGGATGGCGGAATTGGCAGACGCACTGGCTTCAGGTGCCAGCGAGAGCAATCTCATGAGGGTTCAACTCCCTCTCCGCCCACCACTTGTACGGGGCGCGTCCCGCCGAGGCGGGATGGGAGCAATCCCGTGGAGGTTCAAGTCCTCTCGCGCCCATATTCGAAAACGGACGGGTTTCACCCTGCGGGTGATCACCCGCAGGGTGACAACTCCCTCCATCCCCATAATAAATTCTAAAATATTTTTGGCTTAATCAGTTTCAAAAATTTACTCCGGGCTTTTATGACGCGCAACCGAAAAATTGCTCTGATAACTGCATTGAGCCTACTCGCCGCCGGCGCAATTACCGCGACTGTGCTGTCATTTATCCCCGCCTACAGGGTTACCCCGGCTGATTTATCCAACCTGACGGAAGACGAACGCTTTATGGCGCAGGCCTTTGCCGAAATCGGCAAAACAAACCCTGCCGACGGCTATCCGGTGGGCGCGATGGTAGTGCGCGAAGGCAAGATCATCGGCCGGTCGTCCAACCGCTTGTTTTCTACCAACAATCCCACCCAGCACGCGGAATATCGCGCGGTTGACGAAGCTATTGAAAAAATCCAAAGACAATATCCGAATGAAAAATACCCGGATTTTTTTAAAGACGCCACGGTCTACGTAACGCTGGAACCCTGTCCTATGGACGCTGGCAAAATCACAACCCTCCGATTTAAAAAGGTTGTCTATTGTGATATAGACGAAGACTGGGGCGGCTTTGGCACGGTAAGTTCGCCGTCTGGATTTCCCCATCAAGTAAACGTTGAACAAAGCACGCTGCCGTTATGCCGACAGCTGCGCGCGCGTCCGGGCTGGAATTTTCCAGAACTCTGGGAACTGGGCAAAAGCTACGCGCAAGCTACCAACCAAGTGCCAAGCCGGCTGTCTGAATTGCTGCGCGGGTTTTAAAAAAATGCGACCGCTATCACCCGCTTGACAGGCCATTAATAATATGATAATATATAGCTTAATAGAGAAATCTCGTGTCCCTTTTTGCAAAAACTAGAAACAAAAAACAATTCACAAATGCCAGGATATAATAAGTTTTTATTGTATTTAAGCACTTGTTAATTGTTCCTAAAGACAGCCGGAAACAGTCCGCTATCTTTGGGATCTAAGACAGGAGAAAATATTAATCGCCTCTTTTGGCTATAAAGCGATTTATAGTCAGAGGCAAAAAACTTTTTGTGTTTCCAAACGCACCCTTCAATATTTTTCTCTCCTGACAAGGAGACCTGCCCGCCAATGCCGTCAGCCGAAATTCGAGGAAACGTTTCATTTCTCTGTAACTTCACGTTTCTTTCGATAATGCTGGAAGGCGTAGGCAGGCGGGGATGTCCCGCCTTGCGGGACAGAGAGGTTCAAGGAAGCACGACAAAAAATTATGATGATGAGTAGAAAACCGCAAAGACATCAGCGGAGAAGGCTGGAACATTATCCGGCAGCAGGCCTGCCTGCCGGCAGGCAGGCGCAGCAAACGAAAGCCGTCAGCGCCCCCGAGCCTCGAGCCGATGCCGGCACTATGAGGGTAATTCCTTTGGGCGGCGTGGAAGAAGTCGGCGAAAATATGACCATATTCGAATACGGCGACGATATCCTGATCGTGGATATGGGTTTTGCTTTTCCCGACGATAATATGCCGGGAATCGATTATGTCATTCCCGACACCAAATACCTGCAGGAAAATAAATCGCGAATCCGCGGGGTAATTGTCACCCACGGCCACTTGGACCATATCGGCGCGGCGCCTTACATTCTTCCAAAAATCGGCGATCCGCCCATTTATACCATGCCCCTAACCGCCGCGCTGATTGAGCGGCGACTGGACGAATTTCACCTGCTCGGCCGCAGCCAAATCAACCGGATGAACGTCGACGACGTCTTAAATCTGGGCGGCTTTAACATTCGATTCTTCCGCTTAAATCACAACATCCCCGACAGCGTCGGTCTTTCGATTAGAACGCCGGTGGGCCATGTCATTTACGCCACTGACTGGAAATTCGATCACACGCCGGTGGACAACAAGCCTTCGGAATTTCATAAAATCGCCAAGTTCGGCGGCGAAGGCGTAACCATGCTAATGTCCGATTCGACCAACGCCGAAGTGCCCGGCTATTCCATGTCGGAAAAAGAACTGGGCGAAACCATTGATCGCGTTTTCCGCGACGCTTCCGGGCGCATTATCTTCGCGACTTTTTCCACGCTGATTAACCGCATCCAGCAAGTCTTTAACTCCGCTGCCAAATACGACCGCAAGGTGGTAGTCACGGGACGCAGTATCGTTTCGAGCGTGGAAGTGGCTTTTTCTTTGGGCATGCTGACTATTCCGCCGAAATTGATTATCCGCGCGGAGTCGGCCAAGCGCCTGCCGGACAGTAAAGTGGTGATTCTTTCCACCGGCTCGCAAGGCGAGGAGTCCGCTTCTCTGGCGCGCATCGCCCGCGGCGAGCATAAAACCGTAACCGTAAAAACCGGCGACACCGTGGTGATTTCCGCCTCGCCCATCCCGGGCAACGAAGCTTCGGTTTCCACGGTGATGAATAATCTTAGCCGCCAAGGCGCTCGCGTGCTTTATATTAAAAATCTCGACATCCACACTTCCGGCCATGCCAAACAGG
>JBBUGP010000110.1:6873-11192 GCA_038077895.1 Patescibacteria group bacterium | reverse complement strand
CGGCTTTGGAGGGATAGCCGTTACCGTGAGAATAATAGAGATCAAGGCCGGATTTTACCTGTTTAATGTCGCTTAATCGCCGCGCGTCGCGGGCCTTCACCCGGGCTCCGTTGACAGCGGTGGTGATTATTGAAGCCAACAATCCGATGATGGCGATAACGACCAATAATTCAATTAAGGTAAAGCCACGGAATTTTTTGGACATATATAGGATCTATGAGTTAGAGGGCAGTCCTCTGGCGCGCATGCGGTTATCTAGAATAATCACGATGATATTGTCAGTCCTTTTTAAATCGTTTATGCCAGAGGACTGCCCTCTGTCTTACTCTGTCTTAGCTTGCGCAAATCTCACCGCGTCACTTTGATTTTTCAAAAAGTGGCGCAGTGAGACCTGCGGGCTTTTTAAAAGTTAAAAAGCCCGAGGTTTTTCAAGACATTTTGTTATTGAATACCGGCCGGAGACGCGCTGTGGATACCAAGCGGTAATCCGCCAGTCTGCCCGCCCAAACAAAAGCCAATGGTATAAGTGCTGTTCGGCGCGGCTGAGATATAGTGATAGTCCGCGGTTGCCCAGAGTCCACCTACCGCGCAGCCTCCGTCGTTGGTGGGAGCTGGATAAGTTGGATACAAACTCAGGAAGGTTGAGAAGGCCGGGTTGCCGGCGGCTGGATCGGGATGGTTGCCGGCGTTTGCTGCGGGGTAACTATTGTTGTCGTTGTAAAACAATTCCAAGGCGGTCATTATTTGGCGAACATCGGCAACACGCTTGGCGTCGCGGGATTTGGATCGAGCAGAGTTTAGAGAGACCAACACCACCGCCGCCAAAATACCGATGATGGCGATAACGACCAACAATTCAATCAAGGTAAAACCTTTTGACTTGCGATTTATAATTTGCATTTTTTTCTCCTTTTTCCTAAAACTTTTTATATTGTCGACCAAAAAAATTTTACGCTTAGGAAGATTTAATGATTAATTCAATTTCCAATATCTAATTCCCAATTTCCAACAAAATTCCAAATGTTCAATTTCAAATTTCTAGCTTTGGATATTTTTTGAACTTACGCGTTTAAACCAAGCCAGCTTTAATTTCAAGGGGAACCCTTTGCCAGAATGGCTTACAACTTGACCGGTTCCGTAATTAACCTCAATTTTTGCTGTTTTGAGGATTATCGCGGCAAAAGGTTCCCCTTGAAATGGCGGAAGCGCGTAAGTCCTAATTTTATTGGTAATTAGGAATTGGTAATTAGAATTTGTTCAGGTTAATTCAGATAATTAGGCTAATTTTATTTGGGTTTCCGTCAACTAGAAGCTACTAGCTAAATTATATATCGGAAGCAGAACTCCTGCAACCATAATACCCACAGCTAAGCCTAAAATCACCATAATTACGGGCTCGATTAAGGTCGTCAAATTAGCTATGGCGTTCTCCACTTCCTTGTCATAAAAGGCTGAAAGTTTGGCTAAAATACCGTGCAAATCCCCTGTTTGCTCGCCCACTTCCACCATTTGATAAACCAAGGGCGGAATTTCCGGGTAAGCTTCTAAAACTTCGTGAAGCGCCCGGCCGGTTTGCACTTCGGAAGCCGCTTCCAGAAAAATATCGCGATAAACCCAGTTGCCGATGGCGTCGGCGATCAACTGCAGGGCTTTGACGATACTGATGCCGCCGGCCAAAAGATTGGACAGGTGGTGGGCGAAACGGTACAAATAAATCTTTTGTAAGAATTTCCCAAAGAGCGGAGCTTTAACGAAGGTGCTATCCAAAAGATAGCGGCCGTTGGAGGTTTTGAAAAAATATCTCAAGAACGCGCCTAAACCTGCGATAATCACCAGAACCATCCACCAATAATTCACTAAAAAATTCGAAGCGCCCATAATTATCTTTGTGGTGATCGGCAATTCCGCGCCGGCTTCGGTCAACACGTCGGTCATCTGCGGCAAGACAAAAATCATCATTAAGGCCCCGACGATAAGAAGCGTGCTGATGATGAAAATCGGATAAGACATTGCCCCGCGGATTTTAGAGCGCAAATCATAATCTTTTTCAATTTGATCCGCCAGATAGATTAAAGACTTGTCCAAAGAGCCCGAGGCTTCGCCGGCTTTAATCAAACTGGCGTAAAGTTCCGGAAAGTATGCGGGATACATGGTCAAGGCTTACGACAAACTTTTACCGCCTTAGACTTCCGAGGCGATTTCCTCGATCAGCGCCCGAAACTTCGCCGATTCTACTTGGCGGGTTAAAATCCGCAGCGCCGAAACAATCCGAACCTGGGCGTTTACCAACGTTGCCAGCTGGCGGAAAAAAATTACCATTTCTTTGCCGGTAATTCTGGAAAATCTCTGTAAAAAACTGTCAAGGTTAAACCCGCCGTCCGCTCGCTCTTCGAATTTTATGGGGATGAGCTGGTGGCTTTCCAAAATTTCCGCGGCTTGCGCCTCGGTTATAGCCTCCACGGTGCCGGCAACTAATTTGCCTTCTTTGTCTTGGGCTTGATATCGGAAAATAGGCATAAATACTATAAATAAATCCGAAATTCTAATTTCGAAATAATTTCTATGAGTTTCTATTTATATCTATTTGTTTCGAAACTTATCGATATTCGCTTCGCGAAATTCATAGAAATTAATTGTTTCGTACTTAGAATTTTAAATTTTAGTAATTATCTGCTAATCAACGATCCAAAGATATCCGGATCTCGGGCGAAGAGAAAGGCGTTTTCGTACATAACCAAGCCTCTTTTTACCAATTCCGCCAAATAGCGATCCAGAGAGATCATACCTTTGGCGCCGGAGCTGTGAATGACGTTATAAATTTCAAAGGCCCGATTTTCGCGAATCACGTTGCGAATTGCCGTATCAACCATCATCACCTCCACCGCCGGAATCAAACCGCCGCCGATCCGCGGCAATAGCCGGATGGAAATGATGCCCAAAAGCACGTTGGATATCTGGCTCCTAACTTGAGATTGCTGGTAGGGCGGGAAAACGTCCACGATACGATCGATGCTCTGCGCCGCGTCGTTGGTGTGCAGGGTCGCGAAAACCAAATGACCGGTTTCAGCAAGCGTGATAGTCGTGCCGACAGAATCCAAATCCCGCATTTCACCGACCATCACAACGTTCGGATCCTCGCGCAAAGACGCGGTAAGCGCGGAAGGGAAAGACACGGCGTCACGATATATTTCCCGCTGGCTGATAATGCTTTTATCCGGCAAAAAAACGTATTCAATCGGATCTTCGATGGTAATGATGTGCTCGGCCCGATTATGGTTTATCAAATCTACCATTGAGGCCAGGGTGGTTGATTTGCCGTGGCCGGTTGGCCCTACGATCAGCACCAAACCCTGTTTGTATTCGGTAAAATTCTTGATGACGGCCGGCAAATTCAGCTCTTCAACCGTTTTGATCTTATTAGTAATCATTCTAACCGAAACGGCTAGGGTATCCTTTTGATAATAAGCGTTTACGCGCAGACGATGGTTGTCCTTGAAGGCGTAAGAAAAATCGGAATGCCGCTGTTTCGCCAAAATATCGGTTTTCTCCTTAGGCACCAAAACTTCACACAAGCTGCCGATGTGCTCGGGCGTGAGGATTTCGTATCCTTTGGATTCCATCAGACGGCCGTGGATACGGTAGATCGGCGGCTTGCCGGCAATTAAGTGCAAATCAGAGGCGTCCTGCTCCAGCATTTTATCAAGCAACTTGCTTAATTCTAATTCGCTATTTTTGTACATACCCAGTATATCAACTTCCAGTGCCAGACGCCTGGTGGCGTGTGCAATGGTTTAATAATCTATGAGTGATTTGTGTATTTTAGAAAACAATGATTTTTCTTTGGCGTCTGGCCTGATGTCCTTCGGGCCAGTTGTTAATGTCTTTATGTAAATGCGTGAACTTTATCACAAGGTTTTTCAGTGTTTGAACCAAAAAGGACATTCTGGAAGTTGTATTACTGGGCATAGATTAAAGTCTCAAATTCCAAAGAATTCTGTTCACAATTTCATTTAAAGAAGCATCCGGCCTAACTAAGTAATCGTTAAACGAAAGCCCCAAAGCTTGTTCTGCCAGGTTCACCTCGCAAGAATTGGTAACCGCCACTATGGGTAGGCCGACGAAAACGGAAGAGTAACGAAGTCGCCGGGCAACTTCCAACCCGCTGATATCGGGAAGTTTAAGCTCTAAAACAACCAAATTCGGCGATAAACCCGGTATAAGTCGCAGCGCGTGCCGGCCGGTTTCGCAAGAGAACACATCTATATTTCGAGCGACTAAATTCTTTTTTAAAATTTCCTGGCTGAAAAGATCAGGCTCAA
>JBBUGP010000110.1:0-6773 GCA_038077895.1 Patescibacteria group bacterium | reverse complement strand
CGAATGACTTCCTGAATCGTGGTAATTCCCGCCAGCACTTTGACGTAGCCGTCCTGTTTCATTACGACCATGCCTTCCTTCACCGCTTGCGCGAAAATTTTATTGCCCGACTGCTTGGTGAGAATAAGTTCCTGGATCGGCTTGGTTACGGGCAACACCTCGTAAATCCCGATTCTGCCTTTATATCCCGTGCCGTTGCACACCGAGCAGCCGGCGCCGTGGAAGACTTTTAGCCGGCCTTCCAGGCTTACTTCCATAAGCTCTTCTTTAGCGACGCCTGCTAAAACCTCGCGAAATTCTTTGGCCATCTCTTCCGAAAGAAATTCCGACTTTTTGCATTCCCCGCAGATGCGGCGGACAAGCCGCTGGGCCATAACAACGTTTAAGGAGGCGATAATCAGAAACGGGTCGATGTGCATATCGATTAGGCGCGGCAACGCGCCGACGGCATCGTTGGTGTGGAGGGTGGAGAAAACCAAGTGTCCGGTAAGAGCGGAGTGCACGGCTAATTCCGCCGTTTCACTATCGCGAATTTCGCCAACCATGATAATGTTGGGGTCTTGGCGTAAAATGGAACGTAAGCCCGAAGCAAAAGTCATTCCAATCTCCGGCTTAACCTGTGATTGGTTGATACCTTCAATGTAATATTCCACGGGATCCTCCAAGGTTACGATATTCACGCTAATCCGATTAAGACTGTTTAACACTGAATAAAGCGTAGTGGATTTTCCAGAACCTGTCGGACCGGTAACTAACAACATCCCGTGCGGTTTTTTTAAGTTTTCTTCTATGATCGCCAATTTTTTTCCAAAAAGTCCCAAATCTTTCAGAGTCGGCACACCGCTGGATTTATCCAAAATTCTCAAAACCACTTTTTCGCCATTGACCGTGGGAAGGGTGGAAACGCGAAAGTCCACGGACATCTTGTCGATCTGCATGTGAAAACGGCCGTCTTGGGGAAGGCGCTGTTCGTCAATTTTTAAGTTGGATAAAATTTTAATTCTGGAAACTATGGCCAGATGAACCGACTTCGGAACCACCAAAGAATTCTGTAAAACACCGTCAATTCTGTAACGAATGCGCAAATCGTGCTCACCGGCTTCGATGTGAATATCGCTCGCCCTCTCTTCGATTGCGTGCCTGATGATGACGTCGACGATCTTGGAAATCGGCGCTTCCGAAATAACCTGCGCCACGGCTGCGGCGCCGCCGTGCGTATCTCTCATTTTTCTTTCCTGAAAAGCCTTCTCTTTTTTGGCGATATCCTCCAGGGCGGCACTGACTTCCAGTGCGATGTCTTGATTTTGGGAAACCGCGTGTTTGAAACCGGAAAGCGAGGTTAGGTAGAGCTCGACTATGTAATGGTTCTTTTGGGCGAAAAATTCCAAAGCTTCCAAAGCCCTTAAATCACTCGGGTTGGTAAGGGCGATTTTTAAAACCTTGCCATCGAAGGCGAACGGCACGAACCGGTAGTTGGCGATCGAGCTTTGCGGCATAAGTTCCAAAATTTCCTTGGGCACGATATGGGAACGCAGATCAACGTAGGGCACGTTGAAAAAATCCGCCTGCAGCTTGGCCATATCTTCCTCGTTGAGTAGATTTTCGGAAATTAAAGCTTCGGCCAAGGACCGGCCGGATTGACGAGCCCGAATGGAAAGCTGGGAAAGTTTTTCTTTGTCTAATTTCCCGGAATTGAGTAAATAATCCTCAAATCCGTTTTTTATGTGATTTTGAGATCTGGCAACCTGTAAAGTTTGATTGTTTTTTTGAGCCATGCCCAGCATATCAACCCTTGTGGCAGAAACCTTCGGTTTCGCTACAGGGCTTGCTTTCGGTGCCAGCCGCTTGGTGGCACCGTGCGTTATTTATTTTAGGAGTTGCGCGTTTGCTGCTAGAGGGCAGTCCTCTGGCATAAACCGTTTTAAAAATCCTGACAATATTCTCGAGGTTATTTTAAATAACCGCACGTGTGCCAGAGGACTGCCCTCTAAACGCGTAGGTCCTGTTTCAATTTAAAAGCCGGCCTGTTTCAAAAAATTTTTAGTCCACGTTCGCTCTTAAAATGGCAAGAAGGCGTTTTCTCTTCCCAGCTCCTCGGGCGTGACAATCAATCGGGGAGGCACGACCAGTTCTTTAAAACTTGGGTCGGAAAAAATATCGGTTTTGATGGTTTTTCCGTAAGGAAGGGTGGTGACGGAATTCAATGATTGCAAGTTTTGGCTTGCCGTACCATCAGACATTAAAACATTAGAAACAGCGTTCGTGTCCACAGCCGAATCGCCGCCAAACATCCCTTGCCCCAGCCACAGCCAAGCTATCGCGCCTAAACTTACGACAATAATGCCGATGTAGGCAAGCTGTTTCTTTTTATTTTCCATGAATAACTTCATGCGAGATTTGAAAAATATTATTTTCTAAGCCTACGGCGGAGAAGAGAAATATATTTGGAGGCTTGCAGGGGCGAGCTTTAGCCGCCCGAAATATCTGTGGGCGGCCTCCGCCTTCGCTCGTAAGCTTCGGCGGACAGGGAAGGCCGGCCCCTACGACAGAAGGTCTGATAAAAACATTTGGCCTCTAAGTTATTTCAAATAATAGGCGCTCATAACAAAACGGAAACTCGGAATACTTTCCGCCTGCCCTTCAGGCAAAGCGGCGCCCGAGGACTGGTTTTCAGTTGAAATTAAATCAATTTCGAACAGCCGGATGTTTTTTTCCAGCGCCGCCAAGAAAAATGGAAAGTCCTGGAACGCGCCCGAAACATTCAGTTCTATCTGCAAAGGGATAATCTCTTTTTTCAGAAGTCCGGAATTAGCCGGCGGCTGAGCCGGCATGCCAGAGGGTGTTAGCGGCGCGCCGGTTTGTTCGACAACGCTTTCGTCTGTAATTTTTATCTCACTTACGCTAAACCTGTTATCGGCCGCCAGCTTTTCCAAAGTCGCCAAAAGTTGAGGAACTTCGGGCGCCGTAGGCAACGCTGGCTTAAGCAGATCAAACCCTTCCTTGTTTGCATTATAAGTCGATAATAAATCTTCTATGTCGGCGACTAGTTTGGTCTTGCTATCGTAAAGCGCCGCCGCCGCATCAAAACTCTCACCCGCATCCTTAAGCCGGCCATACTCAGGCCAAACTAAAAGCCAACCAATCGCCAAAGCCGCCACGACAAAAAGTATGATTACAATGCCTTTCGACGATGACGATGTGCGGCGCGTTAGAGCCATTTTTGAAGCTTGATTAATTTCTATATAATTCTCGCTTACCAAAACCTAAAGTCTCAAAACTGTAGTTAGCCCATTTATGGGCTGTTGTTTGAGCCGATAAATCGGCAGACTACATTTAAATTCGGGGTTTTATACTGCTTCCGGATTATTTTTTTTCCGAAATCGAAGGCACAAGCAAATCGGATTTTACGGTCACGGAGACTTGAAACTCCACGCCTTCGGAGGCCACGTCACCCGCTTTTGTACTAAGCAGTTCAACGGCTGTAAAATTTTCGGATGATTGCAAACCCAAAAGAAGTTTGCCGACCTCTGTAAAATTCGAAACGCGACCGGACACAACAAATGTGTTCTGCACCGCCGAAGTTTCAAGATTCAGATATTGAACGGATTTTAAAGTATATTCTCCCAAAGCTTTCCAGACATTCGACCAATGAATATGTTTGTCTAAAAGTTCGGAAAAGGTGCTTAATACGCCCTGGTCAGTCGTAACGCGATTTAATTCATTGCTAAACGAGGCAATTTTTTTGTCGATCTCGACGATTTTTGCCTGCTCGACCGCGGCTTTTGAATCCGCCTTTTTCCTAAAGCTGTACAGGGCCCCGAAACCACCCAGTTCCAACACCATTAAAGCCACCAAACCCCAAAGCAAAAAATTGCCGGAGCCGGCCGGAGCATGCGCCTCGAACTGGGACTTTTTTTCGGGCTGTAATAAGTTTATTTCAACCACATTTTTACGTTATGACTTACGCGCTCAAATCGTACTAAACAAATTGTCATTCCGAGCCTGCCTGTCGGCAGACAGGCTTGCCGAGGAATCTGTTGTTAGTAAGCATTTCTTTATACATAGGACTTACGCGTTTGAATCATAATATACAAAGTTGTCATTCCGAGCGAAGTCGAGGAATCTGTTATTTGTAAGCGTTTCTGCATACAGATCCCTCCATTTCTGTCGGGATGACATCAAACGCGTAAGTCCTAATCATCCTCTGGTAAATCTTAAAGCCAAACCCATCGAAACCGCCAACTGCGGATGCAGCTGCAAAAGCTTGCTTTCCACAGACTTATTGTAAGCAACTGACTTTAAGGGGTTGCCTTTTTCCACTTTTAAGCCAAGCGACAAAAAATCTTGTTCAAAACCGGAAATTTTTGAACCGCCGCCGGTCAATATGATTTTTGAAATCTTTTTTCCTTGATTCTCGGCGATTCGAACAAGCTGCTGAATCTCGCTTTTAATCATCTCGATGATGTTCTGGGTTACCTGGGTAACCGGCGAAACGACATTCGAACCAAAATCGGAGCTGCGTTTCATCTGATCGGCCCGGTCGAAGCTTAAACCCATGTTCTTGGCGATGGTCGCGGTAATGGTATCGCCGCCGACGGTCAAATGCCGCGTCGACCACAAATACCCCTTCTCCACCAAGCTTAGACTCGTCGACTTCGCGCCAACATCGACAATCAACAATCCGGACCGGTCCTGCGTATCCACCAAGGAGCGAATCAGCGAGAGCGATTCCGGCTCCATGGCCAAAGGTTCAAAGCCGGCCAACTCTATCAGCCGAGCATAGTTGCTGATAACGTTCTTTGGAACGGCCGTCAGCAAAACTTTTACGCGCGCGGCTTCTAAACTGCCTGCTTTATTTGAACTTGGGTCTTCCAAGATCTGCCAGCCTAAATTTACATCCATTATCGGCAATGGAATGTATTTTTTCGCCTGATACTCTATAGACTTCTGTAATTCTTTATCCGACATTTTAGGCACGGTCAGAATCGAGACAAAAGCCACGTTGGAAGGAATGGAAATAACGGCTTTTTTTGTGGTAAAACCGGCTTTGGCGTAGAGCGCTTTTAATATTTCCGCGGTTTGCTTCACCGCGTCAAACCTTTCCACCGATTCTGTGGGATAAATAACGTTTACAACCCCATAGCTTTCCAAAATCGGGCTTGGCGAACCTTTTTTTAACTGTACGGCTTTAACATAAGACGTGCCAATATCAATACCTAACACGGAATTTGATTTGGAGAAAAAGAACATTGATTTTTATTTGAAATATCTTTAAAAAATAGCTTTTTTCTTGCTTTTTTGACGTAAAGTCCCATAAAATTTGTATAAATTTTAGCGGAGCTTCACTTTATTGATTGAATTTTTATTTCTTTTTCAGAATAAATTAAGCTTCTAACAAAGGTTTTTCACTCCAAAATTATAACACCTATCTATTATACCTGTCAAAAAAATCCTGCTCTAAGCAGGGTTCTATAAATTCACCTCTATTGTCTGTCATTGCGAGCCCCGCGACAAGTGCGGGGCGGGCAATCTCGCTCGGATTCCACGGGATTGTGTCCCTTCGGGACATCTCCCGAAGGGATGACTTCGGCCTTCGGCCTCGCAATGACCGGGGCTACATATTATATCACTTTCACAAAATACCTTTTGCCTTTTTGAATGACGTTCCCCTTTTCCACAACAGCATCGGGTGAGGTAATGACTTTGCCATCGATCTTAATGCTTTTTTGTAAGATGAGCCGGCGGGCTTCGCTTTTGCTCGTCGCCAACTTTGAGGCAACAAGAGTGTCGATGATATTTTTTCCGGAGAATTTTATGGACGGCATATCTTCGGGTAGATCCTTCTTTTGAAAGACTGAAATAAACTCGTCGCGACTTTTTTTTGCCGCCGAAGTACCCCGAAAGAGCGCGGTGACTTCATAAGCCAAGTTCATCTTAATGTCTCTGGGATTAGTGCCACTGTTTGTCAGCGCTTTTTTAAATTCATCGACTTGCCGCATCGGAATTCGAGTGCAATGTTCGAAGTAGCTGACCATCTGGCTATCCGGAAGGCTCATTACTTTCCCAAACATGTCCGCCGGGGAATCCAAAAAATTAATGGTATTGCCCCAGCTGGAACTCATCTTCCTGCCGTCCGTGCCCGATATTAAATTAGTCATCAAAATATCCTGCGGCGGCTGGCCGTAAGCCGCTTGCAGAGTTCTACCCGCGAGCAAATTAAATCGCTGATCGGTGCCGCCCAGCTCGGCGTCCGCTCGCACCGCCACGCTGTCGTAGCCCTGCATCAGCGGATACAGCAACTCCCGCAGCGAAACCCGCTTTCCGGCCGCGAAACGCTTTTTAATATTTTCGCGGGAGACGAAATCGGAAAGTGAAAACTTGTCGGCTTGCCGGCCGATTTCCGCGTAACCCAGCTTTTTCAGCCACTTGGAATTGTAATGCAATTCCGTACGCTTCAGATCCAAAAGCATTCCAGCCTGTTTTAGGTAGGATTTCATGTTTTCCCGAACTTTTTGTTCGGAAAGCATTGGCCGCTCTGATTCCTTATCCGACGTATCACCGATGATTCCGGTAAAGTCGCCGACAATAAGGACGACTTGGTGTCCCAGTTCCTGGAAGTCGCGCAATTTTAAAAGCACCACAGCCCTGCCCAAATGCAAATTTGGGCTGGTTGGATCGATGCCAAGTTTGACTCGTAATTTTTTGCCGGAGGTCAAGCTTTTTTTAAGATGCTCCAAATCAATCGCCTCGCTTACCCCGCGAGTTAAAAGTTC
>JBBUGP010000109.1:0-1247 GCA_038077895.1 Patescibacteria group bacterium | reverse complement strand
AATTGTCACCCTGCGGGTGATCTCCCGAAGGGATGACAGCCAAAATGGAATTTTGAGACAGACTCTAACAACCTTATGGAATCGTTAAAAATCGCCGACCAAAAAACAATGGAGGAGTTTTTTAAAACTAACCTCAACCTGTTTCCGCAAGCTAAGGAATTGCTGAGTTTACAAATCTTTAGGCACGACCCGAGCATGATTATTAATCCGACTGTGGTCATCGCTAAATACCAATTGCGGCTCTTATTAAAAAACGGCCAAACCACAACCTTAATTTTAAGAGGCTCTGCCGATACCGTCGGCTATAAAAGGCTCAAATCCTATCACATCCTGCAGGCTCTGTGGGGCAGCGGTTTTGGCGAAGGTATAAATATCGTCCCGCGGCCTTTAGGCTATTTTTCCGACCTCCGCCTGCTTCTCTACGAAAACGTCAACGGCCGCTCTTTAATTGACGCCTTCAAGCACCCGGCGGAAATTTATTTAAAAAAAATCGAGGCGGCCATCGACTGGCTGGCCGACTTTCATCAAAAGAAAACCAAAAACATTCCGGAAGCGATTTTCAACTGGCAGCAGGAGCAAGATGAATTCAACCGGCTCTTAAAGCAACTGACCACAAAATACGCCCCGCAAGCCGAGGAAATTACCCGGGTGGTAGAACTGCTGCTGCAACGGGAGAAAACGCTTCTCCGACCTGAGACTTTCTCGTTAATCCACGGCGATTACCAGCCGAATAATATTATTTTTACCCAAGCCCAGACCGCGGTCATCGACTTTAATGACGCGCTTTTATACGACGAGCTGTTCGACCTGGCTTACTTTTTAACCCAAGCCAAATTTATGTTGAAAAACTTGCACAATACTGACATTACGGATTTTTTAGAAACGCAAAAACAGATATACTTCCAACTGCGCGGCCTAAGCTTAGATGACCTTTCCCAAAAGAAAATTGCCCTGTTCACCGCCCAAACCTTATTGCATATTCAAATTTTAACCACGCACGGCCTCGCCGCCTATCTTTTAAAAGAAATCCAAAGCAATGTCCAAAAATCAATTTGATCTCCATCTGCACACTTATTACTCCGATGGCGTTAACGCGCCCGAAGACCTGCTCCGCCGGATAAAAAAACAAAATCTCGCCCTTGCCTCGTTTACCGACCACAATTCCATCCGCCATATCCGCCAAGAAATTTTGCTGGCAAAAAAATTAAAGGTGAATTTTCTGCCCGGAATAGAAATCAGTGTCGTTT
>JBBUGP010000108.1:0-17452 GCA_038077895.1 Patescibacteria group bacterium | reverse complement strand
AGCAGTTTATTTTCACCGTTTTTATCAGCCCTTTCGAGATTTAAGTGAGTGTACGCCTGCGGCGTTGCAATTCTGCCCTTTGGCGTGCGGGCCAAAAAGCCGACGCGCATCAAATACGGCTCGTAAACGTCTTCAATCGTGTCGGCCTCCTCCGAACTGGCCGCGGCCAAAGTGGAAATGCCCACCGGCCCGCCTGCAAATTGTTCGATGATTATTTTTAATATCCGCCGGTCGTTTTCATCCAAGCCCAGCATATCAACGGAAAGCATCTCCAGGGCCTTGCGGGCCAGCTCGGTCGTAATCACGCCGTCGCCTTTGACTTGGGCGTAATCGCGGCAGCGGCGCAACAGCCGGTTGGCGATTCTGGGCGTTTGGCGGCTTCGTCGGGCGATTTCGATGGCGGCGTCGTCTTTGACCGGCGCTTTTAAAATAATACTGGAGCGGGCGACAACCGAACGGATTTCTTCTGGCTCGTAGTAATCGAGTCGGTAAACCGAACCAAAGCGGTCGCGCAGCGGGCTTGAAAGCGCGGCATAGCGGGTGGTGGCGCCAATTAAAGTAAACCGCGGTAGTTCGAGCTTAACTGATTTGGCGCCCGGACCCTTGCCCAGCATAATATCCAAACTCCAGTCTTCCATGGCCGGATAAAGCACCTCTTCCACCACGCGCGGCAGGCGGTGAATTTCATCAATAAACAAAACATCGCCTTCTTCCAGATTGGTTAAGAGCGCCGCCAGGTCGCCGGCCCGCTCGATGGCCGGCCCGGAGGTGGATTTTAAATTGGCGCCGATCTCGCGGGCGATGATGTTGGCCAAAGAAGTTTTGCCGATGCCAGGCGGGCCGTAAAGCAAAATGTGATCTAAAGATTCGCGCCGGGCGCGCGCCGCGGCCAAAAAGATTTTCAGCGATTCTTTGATTTTTTCCTGGCCGACAAATTCATCCAGATTTTTGGGGCGCAGGGTGATATCCAGCGATTTATCCTCACCGGCTTCTATTGGCGCCACCGGCCGCGGTTCTTCGATTTTGGTTTTTTTGAGCATGGAGCGATGCGAATGATATGAATTGCATCCCTGCCTGTCGGCGGGTGAATGCCACGAATAGAATTTAACTCACCCTAACCCTCTCTTTAAAAAAAGAGAGGGGATAACTCCTCCTCTTTTTCTAAAGAGGAGGCCGGGAGGAGTTAAATTTGCTCGATTCGGAAAAAATATTATTCGGATGTGCCTATTCGGTAAGGCTATTCGGATACTTTAATTCTATCATTTAATAGGATGATTATATACTTGACAGGATTAGCTAGATGTGCTATAATAGCTTTTCACGCTCTTTTTAGGCCTCTCCGCCTAATTAGAGCTTGATGATTCCAGACGAATCGAAAGGAGGAAAAGACCATGCAGGAATTCCGTTTTAGTTCCAGCATGATCGCTGCAATAGACTTTGCACTGCTCTTAGTGCAAGGAAAGTTGCAGAACTGGCAGAACCCGCTCCCGGCTCCCACCTGGACAAACTTCCGCTTCTTCGGAGACATCCACGCAAGTGCGATGCGACGAATCGAGCGGTTGCGAGGCGACGGTGGAGATTACGAGGTCGGCTGGCGCGTGGAGCGAGCAGTTAGTTTTCGCTTCCGCGGTGAGGTGGTGCTGGAAGTGATGCTTGGGGGCGAGATTCTCGACCGCAAGTATTGTGCCGGCATTACTCCCAACAAGCTCTCCTCGTGGGCAGTAAAAGAGGTGAGGTACGCTGTTCAGTTTGATGGCCGTCAAAAGCCAAAAGACTGGATTGAGCGTCGCCTTCCCGAAATTTACTGCACGCAACTCGCCTGACCCAGGAGCTCGGCGGCACGTCTCACCAACGTCCGCCACCCTTCTAAGTTCATCTCTCTGTCATTCCGGAATTCCGACGAAGTCGGAATATCCGGAATCTAGTGGACACAAGTTTAGATCCTGACTTTCGTCAGGATGACAAATACAGGTGAATTTGGAAGGGTAAAGAACCAGCAACAAACGGCTCATTTGGCTGTTTGAGCCGTTTAAACCACTTACCGATATTTTGTTCGATTCTACGAAGAGTCGCTATGGCGACCTTTTGTAGAATAATTAACTGTTAACCGAGTGGGAAAGAAAGATAATATAAGCAGAAAAATTGGTATTGATGGAACAAAACCAGATTCTCTTAAGACAAGGGGTTTAGAGAATTATATGCTAAAGTGTTGGCGGAGCGACTTGGAGCTATCTAACCTTTCGGCTAAGAGCATTCTGACAAAGGGCCGAATTTCGTATAGGTCGCGCAAATATTCTATTTGCTCCGCGCATTCGTAAGGATAGACCCAGAGACTTTTCTGGAGCATGAAAAAATTTAAACTTTTCAATTTTTTTCTGAATATATCCGAGCGATTTTTAAACTGTTTCGGGATATCAAAAGCCACGACCCGCCACTTTTTATCCCAGGAGCGCGGGGCGGGGATGCGAAGTTGATTATGCTCGTATTCATTGATCTTTTGTCGTCCTTTTTCGGTCAGGTAAACAGTATCCTTGCCATTTTTCCGGCCCAAGCCGATTAGCTTTTGCCGATTAAGGTAGTAAAGGCTTTTTTGAAATTGAGCGGCGTAATTTTTTCTTCCTTTTCTATTACCACCTCCTTTCAAACACTGAATAGCATTAGGGGCTAGAATGGTCATAGCTAAAATTCCACCTACTTTTAAAGCGTCTAAAATTGCCCTGCTCATTCCTTGTCTCATATAATCAGCAGTTGAATTTGTTTATTACGGCCCAATCTTATCAAAGGACGCATAATTTGTCTACAAGGAGTCGCTATGGCGACTCCTTGTAGAATAATATGTCTTTCTACGAAATTTCACATATTTGGATTACATCTACAAGCTTGTGGATAATTTATTGCGGTTAAGCCAAAATGGGGCTATGATGAAAATAGATTTATGGAAATTCTCGCTTTGCTTTTAATCTGGCCGTTTTTAATCCTTGCTTTAGGGCTGGTTTTTATTGTCGGCGATAGGGCTAACGATGTTTTTTTCCCGGCGTTTTCCGGGTTTTTTTGGACCGTGCTTATCATCGTTCTGATTTTCCTGTATTTCCGAAACCGCAAAAACATCGTCCAGCAATCCACCGGGCAACAACTCGAGTCTTTTCGAAAGCTGCTGGTCATGTTTTCCATCGCCTTGTTGATTCCGATATTCATTCAGTATCTGGTTAGCGGATTCGATCATTCCTTGGCGATCATCATCTTAGGGCTTTTAGCCAGTTTCGGTTTAATAGTTTGGAGCCTCGCCGCCCGGATCTCTTGGGTGCTTTTGTACGCGAACATCGCTGGAGCCGCGTTCGCCCTATTCTATCTTTATCAGGAGCTTTGGCGTTTGGGCGATCTGGCGCGGATCTTCGCCGCCGCTTTCGGGCTTATCGTCGCGGTGGCGATAGCCGTAGTTAAACTAAAAGACAAACTTACATGAATACCGTTAACCACCATCACGTAATCAAAGTCATCTTCGGCTTCATTATTTTTCTTTTCAGCCTGGCGCTGGCCTATTTCACCGCTGATTATTTTTCCGTCCACAGCGGCGCCGACAAATGGATTATCAACGTCTTTTTTATCGGCATCTATCTCATCGTCGGAATGATCGTTATGAACGTCTATGCCATAAGCCTGGGCTTCCTTTTCGCTGCCGACGTTTTACTGCTTGACGTGCTAAGTTCGAATTTTTACCGCCTAGACGATCTGATTAAGGCAGTAATTATCGGAGTGATATTGGCGATATTATACGCTATTGCCTTAAGCCGGTTTTCCCAGCCAATTGCCGTTTCTTCTCAAGCCGCTCCTCCGCCTCCGCCACCTCCTCCTCCGGTTTTGCCAGCTAGTGCTTAAGTAGTTTTTAAAAACCACCCTCTCTTAGGAAGGCGGTTTTTTTGACGTAACATTTTGATTATCGCAAAAATTCCATCATCAGCCGCACGCCGACGCCGGTGGCGCCTTTGGGGTTATAGCCCCGCCCTTCCGTGGTCCAGGCCGTGCCGGCGATGTCGAGGTGAATCCAGGGGTAGGAAACAAATTCCTGCAGGAACAGCGCGCCGGTAATAGTGCCCGCGCCTTGGTTTGTGCCGACATTATCAATGTCGCCGGTCTTGCCTTTCATCTTTTCTTTATATTCTTCCATCAAAGGCAGAGGCCAAACTTTTTCTCCGGAAATTTCGGCGGCGCGCTGAAGTTTTGCCAGAGCCTGAGGATTATTGGCCAGCGCCGCGGTCATTTCCGTGCCCAAGGCCACAACAACCGAGCCGGTTAAGGTGGCAAAATCAATTACCAGCTTCGGTTTATACCGCGCCGCGTAAGCCAGGGTGTCCGCTAAAACCATCCGGCCCTCCGCGTCGGTATTGGTCACTTCAATGGTTTTGCCGTTGAGAGCGCGTACCACGTCGCCCGGGCGCAAGGCCGAGCCGGAGGGCATATTTTCCGTGGCCGGAATTAGGCCGACCAGTTTGGCCGGCGATTTTAATTCGGCGCAGGCTTTAAGGATGCCCAAGACCGAAGCCGCGCCGGCCATATCAAACTTCATCTCTTCCATATTGCGGCTGGGCTTGATGGAAATGCCGCCCGAATCAAAAGTAATGCCCTTGCCGGCCAAAACCAGCGGCGCGCCGGATTTGTTGTGATTATATTCCAAAATAATAAACTTCGGCGGCAAAGCCGAGCCCATATTCACGCCCAAAAGCGCGTTCATGCCAAGCTTTTCCATCTCCGGCTTTTCCAAAATTTTGAAGCGTAGCTTATATTGCTTGGCCAGCTTAACCGCCTCGTCGGCCAAGGTTTGCGGAGTCATCACATTGCCCGGATGGTTGGCCAGATCGCGGGCGTAGTTAACGGCGCCGGCTAAAATTTGCCCGCGGTTGGTACCTTTTAGGATTTTTGCTTTGTCGCCGGGCTGGCTTGTGACGAAGGTAAGTTCTTCCAAAGGCATTTTGCGCCCATCTTTTTCCGGTTTTTTATATTCCAAAAATTGGTAATTGGAAAGCAGCAGGCTTTCCGCCAGGGCTTGCGCCGCGTCTCCGACGCTGGCTTTTTTGGGCAAAACCGGCGGCAAAGCCAATGCCAGTTTCTTGATTTTATATTTTTGGATCGCAGGAATTATGGCGGAGGACGCGCGGCGCAATTTTTCCAAAGTAAAATCTGCTTTTTTCCCCAAACCCAAAAGCAGGACGTGGGGCGCGGCTATTTTTTTCAACGATAAAAAGTGCGCGACTTCTCCGAGTTTCCCCGAAAATTTTTCTTGCCGGACCAGATGGGTTATGGCTTGCTCAAAAATCTTATCTAAAGTTTTTCCGGCCGCTGTCAGATTTTTTTCATTTTCAAAATGACCGAGAATTAACATCTCGGCTGGCATAGTGGAAAGATCTTTTTGGTCGCTGACGAGAATTTGCATTGGGTAATGAAATTAATTTGTGGGCGGATTCGGTTGATCCGTCGGATTAGTTGGTGTTGGAGGAGGAGTTTCGCCGGTTGGGGTTTGAGCCGGCGGCGTTTCGGGGGCGGCTTGGGCGGGTTTGGGAAATTCTTCCACCCGCGGGAAAAGATTGCGGGAAACGTATTTGGAAAAGAACTCCTTCGTGGTTTTTTGCTCGGCCAGCGTTACGTTACGGGTTAATCGCGCTTTCATCGATCCGCCTTCGCCAAAATCGTATTGGTAAGGACCGTCGATTTCCACCTTCCGTCCGTCCGAGGTGCCGTAAAAGTCGAAAATCAACCTTTTGTCTTCGACGCGGGTGGCGATTAAAAGATGCGCCGGCGTGTCGTTGATGAATTTAAAGTCCACCGCTCCCGGATAGATGGTGGCGTCGGTGCCTTGCGGCGCGTAGTAGCGGACGGCAAAAGAATGGTTGCGGCGCGCGGTGATATTCAAGCCGCCGTAGAGCGCCGCGCGAAAGGCGGTGGTGGAAACTTGGCATAAGCCCCCGCCCAGCTCCGGCACTTGGCCTTCGGGTTTGATGACGATTTCCGGTTTAAAACCGCCTTCGGCCGTCACTTCTCCCAAGTTCTGGTTGAAAGAAAATTCCTCGCCGGGTTTTAAGATTAGGCCGTTGAAGCGCGCCGCGCCTACCGAAATGTTGGTAATCCGGTTTTTGGACGAGCCGGTGAAATCGGATTCGCCATGCGCGACCAGTTCTTCAATACCCAGGTCGTTGAGGTTTTTTAACCTGACGGTCGGAAAACTGGACACGACCGAGGCCTCAATAATCGAGTTGCCGCGAAAGAGCGCTTCTTTGACGAGCCCGATAGTTTTGGGATAATCTAGTGATAAACCGGCCAGGTCGGGCTGGAAAACCGTTGCCCGTCCGCTGACGATTTCTAAAGCCGCGTCTTGGGCTTCACGCTCGATCTGGGGCGCCACTTCCGACAACAGCTTATTGTATATCTTTTCCGCGGCAAAGTCAAAGCCCCAAACGGTCTGGTTTTGGCCGAATGCCTGCCAAGGGTTGGACGGGCCAAGCTGGTTTAGGACAATCTCCGAAATCGAACGCCGCGGCAGGGCCGGGGTTGTTATGGGATCGGAGTAAGAAAAAAGCGAACGCTGCTGCCAAAAAGGAATATCTGAGGTTAAGTTGAAAGATTTGCCCGCGCTATTTAAAGTTAGATTCTGATTTAACCAGCTGGAAGTTTTTTGGGCAAAAACAAAGCCAAGGTTTTTGGAGTCCGGCGCTTTAGGCTGACGTCTTGCTGGCGACTGAAGCAAAACAAGACACAGAAAAACGCCGGCAATTTCCAGCGCAAGCAAAATTACCGGCAGGATTACCGGAATTTGCCAGCCGGGTTTTAAATAAACATTTTTTGGATTGTCTGATTTTTTAGAGGAGGGCATCTGAGATTTTAATTCTCCTTTCATTTGCCTTTCTTCCGTGAGAGAAAAAAATTGTCATAGAGCCGGCAGGCAGCAGGCTTTCCGCGATTTGTGGCCATTCGATCGCGATAATTCGGCGGGAGCGCGACAAGATTTCCGGCAAACCCAGCTCGACCGCTTCCCGTTTCTTGCGCAGCCGGTAAAGGTCGAGATGATAGAAATTGAGCTTTTTTCCCGATTTTTTAAAAATATAGTGGTTTATAAGAGAAAACGTCGGACTGACTACGTGCTGTTTTATTCCTAACCCCGCGGCCAAGCCTTTTACGAATTGCGTTTTACCCGATCCAAGCTCTCCGTAGAGCGCAAAAATCTCCGAGCCGCGCAGTTTTTTTGCGATTTTTTCGCCCAAATCTTGGGTTTGCTTGCCGGAGCGCGTAATTACGGTTTTCATGGCTTTATTTTACCATATTTGCCGGACTTTCGGCAGATTTTTTTTAAATATCTGTCATTGTGAGCCTGCCTGCCGGCAGGCAGGGAGTCAGGCGACGATAGCTCTCTCGTGGAAAAAACTGCGGGATTGCCCGCCCGCCTACGCTCTATACCTGCTATAGAGTAGTGGTGGAGTTCTTCCAAACCTCCCAGATTCTGCCAAATAAGCATGGCGGCATCCCGCCCGCCTTGCTTCGCAAGGCGAAGCGGGCGGGTGGCGGGCAGGCCGCGCCCCGACCAAAGCGTCGGGGCTCGCAATGACACTAAAATTGGCATTTCATAATTCAAGTCCTTATGGGGTTTTGTTGGCAAAACAATAGCGCAACTTGACATCGCTTGACTTGACATCGCTTCTTTAATTCAGTAAATTAAAATGATTGTGATGATTGTGAAAAATTATCCTTGAGGTGGTCTCAAAATCCTCCTTCCCGTCATCCTGAACTCAAGTAAAGGATCCCATGTTATGCAGATTTAGCGACGAGATTCTTCGCTCCGCTCAGAATGACGAGGAAATTTAGGGTTTTGAGACTACTTCCTAATAAGTGTCTCACAGTTTCCTTATGCCCGATATTACCGTTCAGCAGCAAATTTTTGAAAGTTTTAATAAGGCAAAGAGGATTTTAATCCCTCTAAGCCCTAACCCCAGCGGCGATTCGCTTGCCGCCGGTTTGGCCTGCGCTGGTTTTTTGAAAAAGTTAGAGAAGGATCCCTATTTGGCCTGCGCCGGTTCGGTGCCGGCAAAGTACCGCTTTTTGCCCGGCATCGCGGAAATTCACACCAGCATCGAATCGGCTCGAGGTTTTGTGATTTCTGTACGCACTCAAAACGCTCCCTTAAATGAGCTCTCCTATCATTTGGATGAACAGGAAGAAAAGGTAAATATTTACCTTAAGCCAAAGGAAGGGCGCTATGAGCCTTCCGACGTCAGTTTTAAATCCGATAAATTTCCTTACGATTTAATCATGGCTTTGGGTTTGCCTTCCTTGGATCTTTTAGGCAAGCTTTATGACGGCGATACCGACTTGTTTTTTGAAACGCCAATCATCAACATCGATCACCACGCCAACAACGAACATTTTGGACAAATTAATTTAGTCGACATTACCGCCACTTCCACGACAGAAATTCTGATGGGACTGCTGGAAAGTTTTGAAGCCGGTTTAATTGACCCCGGTATCGCCACTAACTTGCTTACCGGGATTTTGCTGGAAACCAACAGCTTTCAGCACATCAAAACCACGCCCAAGGCTTTTTTAACCGCGTCGAGTCTGATTTCTTTGGGCGCCAACCAGCAGGAGATTATCAAACATCTTTATAAAACTAAAAGTGTTTCCCTGCTTAAGCTTTGGGGCCGCGCCCTAGCCCGCTTGAAGGAAGTGCCTGAATTGGGATTGGTTTACACGCTTATTCGCGAAGATGACCTAGTAAAGTCGGGCAGCGGTGAGCTTTTGGGAGCGATGGAAGAGATGGCTAATTCACTGTCCGACGCCAAGCTTGCTTTGATGCTGGCCGAAGTGAAGAGCGGTGAGATTCGCGGCTATGTCCGCATTCATCCAAACCTTTCCAGTTTGGAGGTTACCAATCTTTTCGAAGCCCGGATGCTTGACGACCACTTGGCGGAATTTGAAATGCGAGGGCATACCCTGCCCGAAGCGGAAGCGGACATTTTGGCGAAATTGCAGAAATTAAAAGCCAAGCTAGGCTAGCCCGGGTGGTTGGAAACGAGAGGTCGCATATCGAGCAGTTTCTTGCCTGCCTGACACAGGCAGGGATAGTTTTTACCCTGTATTTATTGATTTTTCAGCGTGGCTTGACAAGAGTAGAAAAATCAGGTATAATTATAGATTAATTTTAGCTTTAGCTGTTTGTCCAAAAATTTTTGTTTTTTGGATTTAAAGCTAAGGCGAAAGCCTTACGCCAGATTCGCTTCGGCGGACTGAATCCAATCAGAAAGAGGGACACCCATGTTAGACAACATGGCACAACCAGTTATCACGGAAACGAAAGCTACCCAGTTCAGCCGGTTTTTGCGCTTCGTCATTGACGCCGCTGCGATCGTGTTTGATCGCTTCGGCGCAAAGGAGTGCATCAGCGCGGTCGAGCAACAGTCGGCAAAATTTGCCGATCATCTCGCCCTGGTCGTCACGGCTTTAAAGACCGGCCAGGATTTGGCGCTGGTGCAGCCGAAGGCAGAACAGGAAATGGAACAGGCGTCCTTCGAGCCTGCGGTTCCGGCTTACCCCGCGATCGGCGAAGTTTTCGAACTCACGCTCGATAGTAATGTTCCGGAAAACCAACCTCTCCAGATTGTTCGGGATTGCGGCTACACCGGCAAGTGGCGGCACAATGGCCGCACGGTGAAGGGCAAGCAGACCCGTCGCTTCAAGTTCGCGCAGGCGGGTTACCAGCCGGATCTTGATGGGGTAAAGGCCGCTCTTCCGACGAGCGGTTCGGTCGAAGGCCAGTGGATAAAGGCCTTTAAGGCCGCCTATCCGCAACCCGACGGCAACGGCCCAGTCGGTATCGCTGACGCTTCCTGGTTCAATCCGGCTGGCGTCGTCCACTTCCCGATCGTCCTCACCGACGGCGACCTCCACTTCCATTGGGCTGACTACGATCAAGATGCCCGCTGGCGGTGGCTCGTCCCAGCCGAGTAACGGGAATTTGGAAATTGGGGAGCTTTGCACTTTTTGGTTCCTTGGTTTCCTTTGCTCTTGGCCTCGCGTGGTCTTTATGACACGCGAGGCTTTTTCTTTTTGCAAAAAATTAGAAGAATGATAAAATTAGAATAGATAGTAGGTTGATAGAAGCCCGCGGCATTAGGCTTCGGGCGACCGAAATTCGATGTTTGCAGTATGCAGAATGGCACCGGCTACGGCTTGTGCCAGCGTCATCCGCAAATTTTCCAAAAATGAACGTTACTTGGTCTCTGATACTGGCGGATTAAATATCCCAAATAAAATACAGCCCCAAGAGTATTCGAGGGGCAGTGGCATAGAAGGTTTCAGAGACGTTTGCTTCCTGGTTCAATCCGAATGACGACGTCAACTTCCCGATCGTCAACACCGACGGCAACCTCAACTTCAATTGGGCTGACAACGATCAAGATGCCAACTGGCGGTGGCTCGTCCCAGCAACTGCCGTTCATTCCCCGCTTAACGATAAGCGGGGTTTACTTTAGCGTTTACTTGTTTTTGCCAACCGCCGAGCATCTTGCCGACCTCGACAGTCAGTTCAGAAATAGCAGAAAATTTTTTACTGTCCAGAGCTTTGCATTCCCAGGATAGTTGAAGAAAGAATTTTAATAAATCGAGTTTCAAAGTCGCCCGCTGTAGGTGCGGTAGTTTTTGTTCTCGTATAAGATAACTGGCGGCGAATAGTGATTCAAGGATTTCTATAAACAGCAAGTCAATTTTTCCACCAAGCGTATAGCGCAAGTCTTTGGGGAAATTCCTGACGTAAGTTTGCCAAAGTTTATAAGCATCGGAAGTTTTATTTAGGATCGGAAGATTGCCGAAATTCCCGTTGGGGGGGGGGTACATAAATGCAAAATTTAAAAATCAAAATGTAAAATTATGGATTCCCGCTTCCGCGGGAATGGCAAACAAGGGGCATGAAAAAGCAACTAACAATATCGTACCAGGAAATTATAAGCTTGGAAAACTTGTTTTCCGCCTGGCAGGAATTTTTGCCGGGCAAGAAAAAGAAACGGGACGTGCAGGAGTTTAGAGTAAGATTAACTGATAACATTTTACAACTTCACAAAGCACTTGCCAATTTTACCTACGTTCACGGCCCTTACAAAGCGTTTAACATTTCTGACCCTAGGCCAAGGAACATTCATAAGGCAATGGTTCGGGACAGAGTTTTGCACCACGCTATTTATAGAAAGCTCTATCCATTTTTTGACAGGATATTTATTGCTGATTCATATTCCTGTCGCATCGGTAAGGGGGCCTATAAGGCCATAAAACGGTTTGGAAAATTCGGCTTGCAGGTTAGCAAAAATAATACCAAAACAGTTTGGATATTAAAGTGCGATATTAAAAAATTCTTTGCCAGCATAGACCATAAAATTTTGCTGGGAATTTTGTCCAGCTATATTCCTGACCAAAATATCTTGTGGCTGCTGAAAAAAATTATTTTGACATTCCCGACCCCGCATCAGGTGCGGAGCAGGCTCTGCTCGGGAATCCGGAATTTAGATTCCTGCTTCGCCTACCTACCGCAGGCAGGCGGGAATGATATAGGGCGTGCGCCAACGCATGAAAATAAAGGCTTGCCGTTGGGCAATCTGACAAGCCAGCTTTTTTGCAACGTCTATCTGAATGAGTTTGACCAGTTTGTAAAACACAAGCTCAAAACCAAGCGCTATGTCCGCTATGCCGACGATTTTGTATTTTTGTCAGAAAGTAAAAATTCGTTGTTTGGGCTTGTTCCGCAAATAACGGCATTTTTGGGAGAGCGGCTAAAGTTACAGCTTCATCCCGATAAAATTTTTATCAAAACTTTGGCCTCAGGTGTGGATTTTTTAGGCTGGGTTAATTTTCCTTACCACCGCGCATTGCGGAACGCAACCATACGACGAATGTTCAAAAGCATACGCCAGCGGCCGAAAAACGAAACTCTGCAATCGTATTTGGGTTTAATCAGTCATGGCAATACGTTCAAACTAAAGCAGGAAGCTTTGAATTGGTATGGATTGCTCGCCGAAAGGACAGAAAGTCAGTAATCATCGCAAAAAACCAAGGAATGTGGACAAAATAGGCGGTTTTTGCATAAATGGATATTTTGCCTACATAGGCCTGTTAGAAAAATTGTTGTATAATAAAGTCAAAAGCAAACCGGCTTAACCATGACACAAATACCAAAAACCGAAAAAGAAAAACAAGACCGGCGGAATTTGATTTTTGGCAGCGCGCCCGGCGAGTTTAATCTGGACAAGGCCGAAAAAATGAAGCGGGCGGTGAAAGCGCTGGACCAGAAATTCGAAGAAGAGCAGGTAGCTAGAAAGGCCAAGGGTTGGGGCGCCAATTATTTTGACCTGACGAATTTTCCGATCGACCAAACCGCGATTACCGCGCTTTCCGAAGCGCAAGCCCGGCAGGCAGAAGTCGTGCCTTTCTTCCGGGATAAAAACCATTTAAAGCTGGCGATGGCCAACCCCTCCAATCCTTTGGTGGAAAAAGTCGTGCAGGATTTGGAAAAGAAACATTTTGTCGTGGACGTTTATTTGGTTTCCCACAACGGTTACGATAGGGCCATGCAAAATTATCGGATCGTCAAGACGGTGGCGCCGGTTCAGCAACAGATAAAAATTTCTGACGTTGCTCCCGAGGCTATGCGGCGGTTGAAAGAACTGCAGGAGATCGGCCCGGGTATCGCGAAACTTTCTCCCACCGATTTGCTGACCACACTTTTATCGGCGGCGACCGCGATGCGAGCTTCCGACATTCACATCCAGCCGGAAAAAAATAATCTCGCCATCAGGTTTCGGGTGGACGGAGTTTTGCAGGATACGGCAAAGTTGGACGCGTCGGTTACCCACAATCTAACCTCCAGAATAAAAATATTATCCAAGTTGAAATTAAACGTGACCCGCACACCGCAGGACGGCAGCTTCGCGGTTGATTCTTTGGGAGAGCACCTGGAGCTTCGGGTTTCGATCCTACCCTCCGCTTCGGGCGAGGCGATAGTCATGCGGCTTTTAGGCACACAGACCGCCGTCGAGTTGGAAGAATTGGGTTTGCGCGGCTTGGCTTTTGAGCGGATTAAGCAAGAAATCGACAAGCCCAATGGCATGATTTTAACCACCGGTCCGACAGGCAGCGGCAAGACCACGACCTTGTATTCCTTTTTAAAGCGCGTCAATAAGCCGGGCGTAAAAATTATCACTCTGGAAAATCCCGTGGAATATCGCCTGGAAGGAATCGAACAGATTCAAATTGACGAACGGGGCGCGGGAATGACCTTTGCCGGCGCCCTGCGTTCGGTTTTGCGGCAAGACCCGGATATTATTATGGTGGGTGAAATCCGCGATTATGATACGGCCGACGTTGCCGCCCAGGCTGCTTTGACCGGGCATATGGTTTATTCAACGCTTCATACCAACGATGCCGCCGGCGCTATTCCGCGCCTCCTGCATTTGGGAGTCAAACCCGTAACCTTGGCCCCGGCTTTGTCGGTTGTTATCGCCCAGCGGTTAGTTAGAAGGCTATGCCAGCAATGCCGCGAGGAGCAGGCTTTGGACGCAAGCGTGACGGCGCGGGTAAAAAATATTTTGTCCGCCATCCCGGCGGCGGCGAAACCGGAAATTCCCAAGGAGATGAAGTTTTATCACGGCCGCGGCTGTCTGGAATGCAATTACCTGGGGTACAAGGGACGCATCGGCGTATTTGAACTTTTTCCGGTGGACGACGATATTCAGCAGTTGGTCTTTAAAGAGGCTTCCACCGTGGATATAAAAAACCAGGCGGTAAAATCCGGAATGGTGAGTATGATTCAGGACGGGCTTTTAAAGAGCTTGGAAGGGCTAACGGATGTGGCGGAAGTCTTCCGCGTCACGGAGGAATAGTAAACCCGGAATTAATAACTGATTATTTATAACTCATAACATAAAATTACTACAATGAAAAAATACACAATCGCCGGCATAGTTATAATGATTATTTTAGCCCTTCGGTTTATGGGAGATCTGGGCATGGCTTTCGGACTTTTTTCCAAATCGTTTTTCGCGGGCCTAATTTATCTGATTCTTGCCGGAGTGTATTTATGGGCGCTGGTGAGCATGGTGCGCCGGGCTAATAACGCCATAATTATTGTCTCGGCCGTTGCCGCAGTTGACTTGCTGGCCATTCTGATAAATTCTAGGAATTTTTACGGTTTCGGCGCGGCGATTATGGATCTGTCCTTATTTTATTTTGTCTGGAAGGAGTACAAAAACCAGCAGGAAGATTCTTTTTCGGACGGATCCGGTGCGTCGCCAATCGCGCCGGCTTGATAAATAAAAATCGTTTTGAATTTTTTAACTATTTTTTTGGAAGGGGGTGAATAAAAGTGAAGGCATTGCACATGATTGCTTACGTTTTGTTGTGGGTTGGTGGTTTAAACTGGCTTTTGGTTGGGGTATTTGGCTGGGACGTGGGTGAACTGTTCGGCGGCATGCAGGCCGCAGTCTCACGAATTATTTACGTCTTAGTCGGGCTTTCGGCGATTTACCTGATGGCCACCCATCGCGCTTATTGCAAGCACTGCGTTTCGGGGACCCAGCCGCAGATGTAAGTAAAAGAGGAATTTTGTCGAAAACAGAGAGGAAATTGCCTTTCTGTTTTTGTTGCCCCCCGGCTAACGCTCGGGGCGGTTTTTTGTTAGAATGAATAAAGATACCAATATACGAATGGATACGAATGATACCAATAATGCGAATAAGGCTCTGTTAATTTACCCGGAATTGTCGTATACCGTGACCGGCATTCTTTTTTCTGTTCATAATGTTCTCGGTCCCTACGCTCGGGAAAAGCAGTATGGCGATGAATTTGAAACACAATTAAAACGCAAGGATATATCTTATAAAAGGGAGGTGGTAATTGGAGATTCTGGTAATATTCTCGATTTTGTTATCAAAGATAAGATAGCGGTTGAATTTAAGGCAAAAAGGATTTTAACAAAGGAAGATTATTTTAAGGTGCAACGGTATTTGCAAGAAGCCCGCCTAAAACTGGGTTTGTTAGTAAATTTTCGTAATAAGTACATCAAACCGGTTAGAATAATTCGGATTGATAAATCCGATTAGTATTATTCGTATCATTCGCACGCATTAGTATATTAGTATCTGTATTATGAAGAAACTAATGATCGTGGACGGCAACTCGCTGATCCACCGCGGTTTCCACGCCATCCCGCATCTTTCCACTTCCAAGGGCGTTCCGACCAATGGCGTGTTTGGGTTTGTTTCGATATTCCTCAATGCCATAAAATTGATTCAGCCCGACTATGTAGCCGTGGCTTTCGACTTGCCCGGCCCGACCTTTCGCGACAAGCTGTATCCGGAGTACAAAGCCAAGCGAGTGGCCGCCCCGCAGGAACTTTACGACCAGATCCCGAAAGTTAAAGAATTTGTCCGGGCTTTGAATTTGCCGGTTTTTGAAAAAAGCGGTTACGAAGCGGATGATATAATCGGGACAATAGTCAAGCAGGTCGTTGGCCACTCTAGCCGGGAGAGGTCGGAAAATAACACAACCCCCTCATCCGGTCCGCCTGCTGGCGGACCACCTTCTCCCGCAATACCCTCACCTGTCCCGCCTGCTGGCGGGACATCCTCTCCCGAAATGGGAGAGGAAAATGTTGAAGGGAGCGTTTTGGGAGAAGGAAATAATGTAAAGTCTATTATTGTCACCGGCGATTTGGATAGTCTGCAGCTGGTGGACGAAGATACCTCGGTCTTCACAACCAAGAAGGGCTTAAGCGAGATTGTGGAATACGACCCGGCGGCCGTTCGGGCGCGCTATGGCTTTGGGCCGGAGCACGTGGTGGATTTTAAAGCCCTGCGCGGCGATCCATCCGACAATATTCCGGGTGTAAAAGGTATAGGCGAAAAGGGCGCGGCGGATCTGATAAAAAAATTCGGGCGCGTGGAGGAAATGTATCGGGAGCTGGAAAGCGATTCCAAAAAGGCCAAAACGCTTTCGGAGAAATTACGCGCTTTGCTTTTGGAACAGAAAAAACAGTGCCTGCTTTCCAAAAAACTCGCGACCATAGAAACTTCGACGCCGATAAAATTTCACCTCGCCGAAACCCAATTTGGCAATTATCAAGCCGCCGACATCATAAAATTCCTGCAGGAAGTGGAGTTTAAAAGTTTATTGGATCGCATTCCCCGGCCTAGCAAAACGTCCTCTGCCGGCGCCATCGCTTCCGCGCGAGAAGACAAGCGCGGCCAGCATTATCATTTAATCAAAACTCAAAAAGAGCTGGACGAACTGGTTGAAAAGCTGGAAGCGCAGGAAGGCTTTGTTATTGATACCGAAACCACCTCGCAAAAAGAAATGCAAGCGCGGCTTTTGGGAATTTCGGTGAGTTTTAAAAAAGGCGAGGCTTATTATGTGCCAATAAACTCCTCCCAACCTCCTCTTTTGAAAAGAGGAGGGGTGGAAGAATCGGCCTCCCCTCTTTTTCAAAGAGGGGAAGGAGGGGAGTTAAACATCTCCGGTTTAGTTAAGATTTTACAAGCCAAAAAAATCCAGAAATACGGCCATAATATGAAGTATGATTTTTTGGTCTTGAATTTGGCGGGAATTGATTTGCAGCCGCTGGCTTTTGACACGATGATTGGCGCTTATCTTCTTAATCCGGGCAGCCGCGGTTATTCTTTGGACGCCCTGGCCTTTAGCCGGTTTGGCTACCAAATGCAGCCGATTGAGGATCTAATCAGCAAGGGCAAAAGCCAGATTGACCTTTCGCAGGTGCCTTTGGAAAAAGTTTCCTGGTATTCCTGCGAGGACGCGGATTTTACCGGACAGCTAAAGCGGGTTTTGGAGCCGGAAATAAAAAAGGAAAAGTTGGACAAAATTTTCTATGAAATCGATTTGCCGCTGGTTCGGGTGCTGGCGCTGATGGAAAAAAACGGCATTCTTTTGGATTCCCGGGTTTTGGCGCGGTTATCCAAAAAAGTGGAACGGGACCTGGGTGAGCTGGAAACTAAAATCCATAAAATGGGCCAGGGCGAATTCAACATCAATTCGCCCCAGCAGTTGAAAGAAGTGCTGTTCGTAAAATTACGAATTTCCACGGCGGATATCAAAAAAACCAAAACCGGACTTTCCACAGCCGCAAGCGAACTGGAAAAAATGCGCGACGCGCATCCGATTATTCCCCTAATCGTGGAATACCGCGAACTTTCCAAACTGAAAAACACTTATTTAGATGCTCTACCGGCGCTGGTAGATGAAAATACCGGCAGAATCCATACCAGTTATAACCAGACTATCGCGGCCACCGGCCGGCTTTCTTCCACCGACCCGAATTTGCAAAACATCCCGATTCGCACCGAGTTGGGCAATAAAATTCGCGAGGCGTTTGTGGCTGGCAGCGGCAAACAGCTTTTGTCGCTGGATTATTCCCAAA
>JBBUGP010000107.1:0-2402 GCA_038077895.1 Patescibacteria group bacterium | reverse complement strand
TTCCAGCGCCCGCTTGGCATGTTCCTGCCCGCGAATTTCCTTCATATCGCAAGCCGAGTCGTGATGTCTGGCCAAAGACCCGATATCCGCGTTGGGATAAGCAGAAATTTTGGCCACACCCTGTAAATGCGCCACGGCATCGGCTAACGATTTAACCGCGATTATCTCGAGGCCGCCGACCAAAGCCGCTTCCTTCGCATTTTCAAAAGGCACGATTGCGCTCCGAAAACCCTTGGCTTTGGCCGAAATCACGATCGGCAAAACCCCCGCCACCGGCCGCACGGCGCCATCTAATGCCAACTCGCCCAAAAATAAGGTGGTAGCGGTTTCGCAAGATAATTGGCCGGAATTAATCAGGATGGAAATGGCGATAGGCAGGTCGAAATGCGTCCCGGCCTTGGGCAGATCGGCCGGCGCTAAATTCACCGCGATGCGGGAAAGTGGAAATACCGCCGAGGAATGCTTTATGGCCGAACGTACCCGGTCTTTTGACTCGCGCACCGCAATATCGGGCAGTCCGACCATTGCCACCGCCGGCAATCCGGGTAAAATATCAACTTCCACTTCCACCACCTCGGCGCCAATGCCCAGCACGGTGGCGGAATAAACTTTGGTTAACATAAATGAAATTTACAATTGACATTTTCTGTCATCTCCGCGCTATGACTCTACATTATCCTTCTCTCCTGGCAAGGAGAGATGCCCCGAAGGGGCAGAGAGGTCGAAACGTTTCCCCTCATCCGGCCTTCGGCCACACAACTCCGCAAGGGGAGAAGGAAATAATGTACGAGCTTTTGCGGGGATCCAGGTATCCGATGCTAAAAACGTTCTCAAGCATAGATTCCCGCCGCAGCATGGAATGACAAACCATGTTTGTTATTTTGTATTTTAGACTGTCATTTTCACTTTGAGATTTACATTATCCCCCGCTGGATAATTTCTTCTTGGTTCCAATAAAATCCCCCGCCCAAAACAATATCCCGACGATGATAAACGCATCCGCCAAATTCCAAGAACCCTTCAAGCCAAAAAAAACTAAATTTAAAAAATCCCAAACGAAACCAAAAACCAACCGGGAAAAAAGATTGCAAAGTGCCCCAGCCAGAATAAACGCGTAGCCAAGAAAAAAAAATAAACCGGCCGCTCTGAGTTTTTTTAAAAAATACCAACTCACAAAAACTAAAGTCACTGCAGAAATTCCGGCCGCTGCTGAATTAGACAGCGGCAAACTGAAAACGAAAAACTGGTTTTTGACGGGCTGTAAAAAAATCCGACCGCCTAAAATCGACTTTAATTCACCCGACTCTAAGCTGGCCACTATCCTAGAACTGAAAAAAAAGCAGGCTAAAAATAAAACAACGGCGATACTTACGGCCGTTGAAATTTTGAGGCGAAAATTATTTTTCATAACTACGGTTGGTTTTCTATTGAGAATGCTTGACGCAAGTATCAGCCTCCGGCGCCACGGCAAGCCGGGCTTCTTCGATTTCCTCGCCGCCCACACTGCACTTACCGTAATTGCCGGCGTCGATCCGTTTCAGCGCGGCGTTGACTTTCTGCAAACGCTGTTCCAACGCTCGCTCCTCGCCTAGGTTGGTTTCGTACATTTCAACTTCGCTGGCGTTTTCACCTTCCGAATCGCCAAGGTTGGGAAACTTGGAAGCAAATTCCTCGCGGTCAACGGTTTTTTGCCGGCTGGCAAAACGGCCCAGCAATGTTTCGAGGCGTTTCTTCTCTTCCACTAATTTGATTCTATTTTTCTCAACTAAGACTGCGTCCATAAATTTTAAAATTGAAGCTAAATTACTATATTGTATCTCTCTAATCTACGAATGAAAACAAATCTACAAATGTCTACGAATAATCTCTTCCGATATTTGTAGCCATTCGTAGATTTGAAGCTAAAACAATCGCCTAAACATATTATACTATACCCGCCAAAAAATAAAAAATATCAGAAAACCTGATAATTGTGTTTAGAAAAAGACAAAGCCCCCATCCTTGGGGTCAAAGTTGTAAAAAATTTACCCCGGTTGGGGGCTCGAGGGAAATCTTTAAGGTCGTCTTCGTCCATACTTAGGTAGCCAGCAAACGCGATCAGGCGATTGCGTAGCCACTTAGGTATGGACGAATGCAACCATTTCGTCAGATTCCCCTATGGCCTTATAATTTCCCAGCACATTGTTATAAGGTGCGCTCCAGGCTGTTCTTGTGGTTTTTTCTCTCGAGTTTTTATGCTTTAAAGAAAAACCTTTTTGTTGATTTTTATTTTTTTTAAAAACCAATTTTGTGTTTTTGTTTTTTTACGAAAAGGTGGACTGGGAAGCCACCTGCGACGAACAGCGCGTGGAGAAGGGCTGGCCGCCAGAAGAATTATTCTGACGTCCAAGCCTTCTCCACCC
>JBBUGP010000106.1:0-1008 GCA_038077895.1 Patescibacteria group bacterium | reverse complement strand
CGACGCTGGTCGGTCAGGGCTTTCCTTTTTTTCTCCTCGTAATGGGAGAAAACTCTCGCGGTCAGCACCTCCATAGCTTTGGCGCGGTTTTGGACTTGCGAGCGTTCGTCTTGGGATTGGGCGGTAATGCCGGTCGGCAGATGGGTAATTTTTATCGCCGAGTAGGTGGTATTCACCGATTGGCCGCCGTGGCCGCCAGCCGTGGAGGTTTCGATTTTCAGGTCTTTCGGCTCCATTTTAAATTCGCTTTCTTCGATTTGCGGCAAAACCGCCACCGTGACCGTGGAAGTGTGCACTCTTCCGGATTTTTCCGTATCGGGAACGCGCTGAACGCGGTGCACGCCGGATTCGTATTTGATTTTAGAGTAGACATTTTTGCCTTTGATTTCCAAAATTGCTTCTTTAAAGCCGCCGAGCTCGCTTTTGCTCGCGGATATCAAATGAATTTTCCAGCCTTGCCCTTCGGCGAATTTGCCGTACATGCGAAACAATTCGGCGGCGAACAGCGAAGATTCATCACCTCCGGCGGCGGCGCGGATTTCCATAATCGCATCGTGGTCGTCAAGCGGGTCTTTCGGTAAAAGTTCAGCCTCGATTTCGGATTTTAGCTTGGCGATTTTAGATTTTAACCTTTCGGCTTCTTGCGCCGCCATCTGTTTGATCTGCGGCTCGGGGTCGTTGAGCAATTCTTCATTTGTTTCCAGTTCCTTAGTTCTTGATTCTAAATTCTTGATTCTTGCGACAATCGGCGACAAAAACGCCTGGCGCTTTCCTAATTTTGCCATATCGAAACTTCCGCCGCCGCTCATTTGCTCGGCGTTGGTTTGGTATTCTTCCAAGATTTTTTGATAGGCTAAGTCCATAAATTTAATTCCCTTCCTATTTTAACACAAAACCACCTCAAAAGAGATGGTCTTAGGACTTACGCGCTTGCCGCTCTCTGGCCGGGCGGTGCCCGGCCGACAAGCGGCTTTGGCCAATTTCCCGCCTCTTCGGCGGGTCGCCGAT
>JBBUGP010000105.1:0-1371 GCA_038077895.1 Patescibacteria group bacterium | reverse complement strand
CCGGGCCGATTTGATAACGCTTAAAGGGCTTGGGTAGTTCATTTTTATTCGCCGAATAAAACCTCGCCAGCGGCACGGTTAAATCGTAGCGCATGGCCACCTCGCGCCCGCCCGCGTCGGCAAACCGGTACATTAGTTTCTCCTCCGCGCCGTACTTGCCGGTTAAGGTTTCGGCGTATTCCAAAGCCGGGGTTTCCATCGGCTGAAAGCCGAAGCGCTCGAAAGCTTTTCGGATTTTTGCAAGCATAGCCAAACGCCCGCGGGACTTATCCGGCCCGAAATCGCGGAATCCTTTTAATAATTGTGGGGTATCTTTTGACATATCTAAGCTTCTCCTAATCTATTTTAACACAAAACCACTGCTTTTCGCATTATCCTTTTAACCAATCCGCGACCAGGCGCGCCAATGCCCTTTCTTTGCCGCTTAAGCCGTGGTCCGCCTTTTTAAAAATCGCAAAACGAAACTTATCGGGCGCGGAAACCTGTTTTTTTAAAATTTCGACCACCTTTCGCACCGGACCGCTGCAATACTCGTCTTTTTCGCCGTAGATTGCCAACGTTGGTTTGGTAATTGACGAGAAATGCCGAAAAAGTTTTTTCTTGGATAACTTCAGCTTCTTTAACGCCTCGTTAAAAGGAAAAATGTTATAGTCGCCGTCGGGATTGGCGGTGTCGTAAAAAGCTTGATAAGAATAAATCGCGTTTAGGCGGTGATGCGGAATAAGTTCTTTGCCTTTCCCGACGCTGATTTTTTTTCTGGCAATTTTCAGCAACTCTTCAAACTTTCTCCGCCCCAACTGCCGATAAAACATCCCGGAATCGTCAGCCCCGCCGACAAGAATATATTTTGCAATTGGGTTTTTCGGCCGGTAAAAATTATAAACGCAAATTTTGTTTGCACCCGTGGAAAAACCGATTAAGTAAAATTCGCGGTAACCCAGACTTTTCAGAAACGCCACGGCACCGTCGATGTCTTTGACGCAATCTCGAATTAGCTCATAAGCTGTTCCGGCTGGCACTTTCTTCTCCCCACTCTTAAAAATTTTTTTGACTTTGGAAATTTGTCCGGATCCGCGATTGTTGAATGCAAAAAAAGCAATGCCTTGTCCGGCCAAAAATTCCGCCTGCTCCCGCAACCGGTTTAAGGAATAAAACACCGAGGAACTTCCGTTGCCGTGTAGATAAATCAAAGCTTTCCGGCTTTTTTTCTTCGGTTCAAAGAGCATGCCGGGCAGTTTTAGCCTGTCGGAGGTGATAAATTCCACTAACTTGGCATTTTTTAGAATCATGGAGTAATTATACCAGTTTATAAAAAAGGCGATAGTTTACAGCTGCTACCGCCAAAGTTACTCTACTGCTTTGATTCGCCAA
>JBBUGP010000104.1:0-1070 GCA_038077895.1 Patescibacteria group bacterium | reverse complement strand
TCGCGTTTTTAGGCTTCGGTTTGGAAATTATCATTGCTTGTGGCGATTATTTCCAAAAAGCCGTTTTATAACTGCCCTGACGCGAAGCAAAAGCCTAAAGTCGAAGTGCTTCTACCGGGCTTGTTTTAATTTGGATATTTTGCTACACTTTTTTTACCGGTAATTCGTCGAATGGGAGGGAAAATAAAGGGTTACCGGCACAAACACACATTCCAAAAGGCCTTTTGCCTGGTTTTATGGTTAAAAAACAGGCTAACAATTAACCAATTCCTTTTCCGGAAAGTGTTTTATTTATTTTTTACCGCCTGAATCCCCGATTGGAATCGGGGTGAATGGCGATGAAAAAAATACCCCGCAGTTATTGTGGGGTTACAGAATTATAAAATTATGACTGAAGAAATCAATAAAACTGTCGCAGCGGAACCCGCCCCTTCCGTCCCGGCCAAAACTATGATGGATTTGGTGGGCACGAAAGGCCAGCAAATCAAAATAATTTCCGCGGGCGACGTGATTGAAGGCAAAATTCTAAGTAAAGGCAAAAACGAAGTTTGTATCGACATCCCCGGCTATGGCATTGGCGTGGTGCGGGGACGCGAACTTTACGACGACGAGCGGGTTTTATCCAAACTCCAAGTCGGCGACGAGGTTTTCGCGCTTGTCGTGGAACAGGAAAACAAAGACGGCAACATCGAGCTGTCTTTCCGCAAAGCCGGTCACGAGCGCGTTTGGTCGGGTTTGAAAGAGCTGCTGGATAAGCGCGAAGTCGTGCAGACGAAAATTTTGGAAGCCAACAAAGGCGGTTTGATGGTGGAAATCAACAACGTCGTCGGTTTCCTGCCCGTTTCCCAGCTTTCCACCGAGCATTATCCGCGCGTCGAGGAAGGCGACAAGAATAAAATTTTATCCATTCTGCAAAGCTATGTCGGGCAGACTTTCACGGTGCGGGTGATTACCGCCGACCCGGAAGAAGAGAAATTAATTGTCTCGGAAAAAGCCGCCCAGGAAGAAGAACTGAAAGGCAAGCTTTCTAAGCTTGCAATCGGCCAGATTGTCGAAGGCGCGGTTACCGG
>JBBUGP010000103.1:0-1048 GCA_038077895.1 Patescibacteria group bacterium | reverse complement strand
AAACTCAAAGTTGGTGATGGGCAAATGTTCTATCGCTATCCTCAAGTATAATATCGTGGGATCAAGGCGCGTCTTGAGTGGCGCGCTTTTCTATTTCTTCTCTTTAATCTCCATCTGTAATTTAGTTATTAGTCCAGAGAGAGTAAGACCATCGAATTTTTCCGTACGGCCTTCGACGGTGAGCGTCTGACTCGCAATCTCTTTATCACCAATCACTATGAGATAAGGGATCTTTTGCGTTTTGCCGATTTTAATTTTTTTCCCGAGTGTTTCGTTGTCTAAATTAATCTCGGCGCGGATACCGGCATCTCTCAATTCGCTAAAAACTTTTTGGGCATAGACATTATGTTTCTCGCCGATCGGCAAAATTATCGCTTGCACCGGCGCGAGCCAGAGCGGAAAGGCGCCGTGATATTTTTCAATCAGAAAAGCGACCACTCGTTCAATCGATCCGATAGAGGAACGATGAATCACGATTGTTTCCTGCTCTTGCCCGCGGGAATTAATATAAGTGAGTTTAAAACGTTTAGGCATCACAAAATCATATTGGACGGTGAACACGGTTTCTTCTTTTCCTCTCACTTCTTTCATCTGAATATCAATTTTTGGTCCGTAAAACGCCGCTTCATTTTCCCCCTCTTTAAACGGTACATCCTGACGTTTAAGTGTCTGGCGCAAAATTTCTTCGGCCCGATCCCAAGCGGCGTCGTCTTTGTAAAATTTTTGATCGTCAGCCCGATTGCCTAAAGATAACCGATACCAAAAGTCTTCGCCTTTTTGAAAACCAAGAGTTCCCATAGCGAACGAAATAAGATCAAGCGCGCCCTGCACCTCGGTAGTCGCCTGATTTTCATCGGCACAGATAATATGCGCGTCGGCGAGGCAAAACGAACGGGTGCGAATCAGGCCGGTTAAAACACCGGAGAGCTCGTAGCGATAGAGTTTGGCTAATTCCGCAATTCGCAGAGGCAGCTCGCGATAACTGTGCGGCGAAGAAAGATAAAGTTCAAAGTGATGCGGGCAAGTCATCGGCCGGAGCATAAATTGT
>JBBUGP010000102.1:9044-17707 GCA_038077895.1 Patescibacteria group bacterium | reverse complement strand
TGGAGGAGTGGATTCACCTCGTGAAGCCCCAATTGCCGGTCATCGCCATAAAACCCGGTCAATTCGCGCGCGATTCCTATCTTGATTCAGAGTTTCATTCCGGCAACGATTTTCCCCAGGGGCTTGCCAATGCTGTTGCCGAGCACTTGAACGGCACTTGCGCCGTCTGTGCCCAATACCGCTCGTGACCAATGTGTTGCGGTGGTTTTTTTTCGCCTTCTTTTTCTAAAGAGAGGGATAGGGAGAGTTAAATTTAATACAGGCTTAATTTAACTCCTCTAACTCCTCTTTAAAAAAAGAGGAGAATAATTTTCCTACCCCACACTGCCGGTCATTTCCAAGGATATCAGTCGGTTTAATTCCACAGCGTATTCCAAAGGTAATTCTTTAATGATTGGCTCTACAAATCCTTGCACCAGCAGGTTGACGGCTTGCTGTTCGGTCAGCCCCCGGCCCATCAGGTAAAATACTTGCTCTTCGGAAATTTTTCCCACCCGCGCTTCGTGTCCGACCGAAACGTCATTTTCAAAAACTTTTAGCGATGGCACGGCCGCGGAGGAAGATTTACTGTCCGCGACCAAAGAGTCGCATTGCATGTGGGCTTTGGCGCCGCGCGCGCCGCGCGCGATTTGGATCAGCCCGCGAAAAGTGGAAGCCCCGCCGCCGTAGCTAATGGATTTGTTTAAAATATTGGAAGACGTGCCGGGCGCGCCGTGAATCACTTTGGCGCCGGTGTCTTTGATTTGCCCCGGCCCGGCCAGCGAAATATTCAAATGGTCGGCTCGCGCGCCGCGGCCCGCTAGTATCGAACACGGATACAGCATGCTCACCTTGCTGCCCAAAGACCCGCCTATCCATTCTTGGATGCCTTCAGTTTCCACGATTGAACGTTTGGTATTGAGGTTATAAACGTCGCGGCTCCAGTTTTGCACCGTGGTGTAGCGGCAGCGGCCGCCCTTTTTGACGAAAATTTCCACCACGGCGGAATGCAGGGAGGTTGTGTTGTAAATCGGCGCGGTACAGCCCTCAATGTAGTGCACGCTCGCGCCCTCGCCGATGATAATCAGTGTATGTTCGAACTGGCCGGAGGCGCGGGCGTTCATGCGGAAATATGCTTGCAGGGGAAATTCGACTTTGACTTTAGGCGGCACGTATAGAAAACTGCCGCCGGACCAGACCGCGGCGTGCAGGGCGGCGAACTTGTGGTCGCCTATCGGCACGCAGCGGGTCATAAAATATTCTTTTATCAGATCGGGATATTTTTGCACGGCCGTGTCGGTGTCGCAAAAAATCACGCCTTTGTTTTCCCATTCTGATTTCAACTTGTTATAAAACCCTTCGGAATCATATTGTCCCACGACCCCGGCCAGATATTTTCTTTCGGCTTTTGGCACGCCGATTTTCTCAAAAGTGTCTTTAATCTTTTTCGGCACCCGCTTCCAAGACGAGTATTTGACCTCGGTCGCCCGCTGGAAAAAATTAATCTTAGAAAAATCCAGGGCGGAAAGATCCGGCCCCCATGTGGGCAGGGGTTTTTTTAAGAAATATTCATAGGCTAAAAGCCGCTTTTGGCGCATCCAATTGGGTTCATTTTTAAGCCAGGAAATTTCTTCCACGATTTTCCGGTTAAGTCCGGTTTTGGCTCTATACACAGAATTTTCAGGCGAGGCTGGTCTTGACACAATCGTTTTATTAAAGTAACCTTAACAGCAAGTGCTTAAGGAGGATTGATGGAAAATTTCTTGCCTGTATTACAGGTTGGCGCGGAGCCGCATCCAGAAATTCACCGGATTTTGAAGGACAACGGCTGGCCAACAGAACACGCGCCAACCATCGAGCAGTCTCTTTTAGCGATTCAAAAGAAACCGTTCTTTCTGGTCATCATAACCGCTCGGCAACTGCCTTGCGGGCCATGGCACAAGCTCTTAGATGGATTCCGCGACATGGCGGCTCCGCCTCTCGTGATTGTCACGGATCATCTTGCCGACGACAGATTGTGGGCCGACGTGCTGAATCGAGGCGGCTACGATGTGCTGGCCCAGCCCTTGGACAAGCGCGAGGTGAGCCGCGTCGTGCGGCAGGCTTGGCTGCAGTGGAATAACCCCCGCTAATATCGGCGAAAATCGGCAGGAAACATTTTACCAAACGGCCCGCGCCGTTTTTTTATTAGGACTTATGCGCCGAGGGCAGTCCTCTGGCAGGCGTGCGTTTATTTGGAATAATTTTGATGATATTGTCAGGATTTTTAAAACGGTTTATGCCAGAGGACTGCCCTCTGGCAACGAACGCGCAACTCCTGATTACTATAACTCCAGCTTTTCAAATCCCATTTTTTCAATTTGATCAACCAATTCCGCTCTTCCGGATTTTACAATTTTTCCGTTTATCATCACATGGACAAAGTCCGGCTTGATGTGTTTCAAAATCCGCTGGTAATGAGTAATAATCAGTATGGCCGCGCCGGTCTTTTGCAGTCTTTGGATTTGCTTGGCCACAAGACACAGAGAGTCAATATCCAAGCCAGAGTCGATTTCGTCCAAAACCACGAGTTTGGGCGAAAGCATAGATATCTGTAAAATTTCGGTTTTCTTTTTTTCTCCGCCGGAAAAGTTTTCGTTTAAGCTCCGCGATAAAAGTTCGACCGGCAGACGCAGGGTCTCGGCAACACCTCGAACCTTTTTTGTAAAAGCCGAGACGTCGATTTTTTTAGCCCTGCGCGGCCGGGTTCGGGTTGCCGCGTTTAGCAGGTTGATGACCGAAACGCCCGGGATTTCCTGAGGGTGCTGGCTGGCCAGTATTACGCCTGCGCGGGCGATTTTATCGGTCGAAAGGCGATTGAGCTTTAGTTTGCCGAAAGAGATTGTGCCTGCGCGAATTTGGCAAAGCGGATGTTTTAAGAGAACGCGAGCGAGAGTTGACTTACCCGAGCCGTTGGGTCCCATCAGCGCGTGGATTTCTCCGGGCCTGATGTTTAAACGCACGCCTTTTAAAATCTGCTTTTTGCCGATCCCCACGTGCAAGTTTTTTATGGAAAGGGTTGGCATTTAAACTTTAAATTATCAATATTCTTCGAGTGGAGCGCAACGGAATCGAGAAGATACGGCTCTCGACCCATCCTCCGCTAACCTCCTTCGCTCATAGGCTACGGATGGTCGGGAAGCTTCGGAGGGCAGACAAGTTTGAACCATGTTCTTGGCTGATTTATGCGAGCAAAAACCCCGCCCCATCGGATTACTTTAAATTCGAAATCTGAACCAGATTGATTTTTTTTAAATTGGCATAGAACTGCTGGCTGATGGCCTGCCAGGTTTGCCTGGCTTGGCAAGTGGCATAACGCGCGCAAAGGATTTTTTCGTTTTCACTCAGGCATTTGGTAACAAGTATCTGGGGATTGAAAACCCGTAAAATTTCTTCCGCGCTGATTTTTTGAGGGCTCCGAGTCAGGCGATAGCCGCCATTGCGCCCCTCCCGCACCTTTACCAATCCGGCGCGCTTAAGCTGGCCGGCGATTTTTTTTAAAAAAGGTTTGGGGAGACGGTATTGGTTGGCAATTTGATTTAACGAAGTAAAGCCGCGCCGAAAATTTTCGGCCAAGGCCGAACTGACGGTTAAAGCGTAATCTTCCTGCCGGGTGATTTTCATAAAGCGATGCGAATGTTACGAACCTGCCTGCCGGTAGGCAGGTTACATGCTAATGACACGAATTGGATTAATTTCTTCTCCTCATAGATTAAGTGGATTAAACTGATACCATTATAGTGTCAGTTTAATAAGAAAGCCTAAAATAGTCAAAATTTTTACTCAACTATTACCCTTGATTTTTATTTTTCCTCATGTTATAGTTTAAAATTATCAATGAAATACTTGATAATCTTTGTCACAACGTGTGATAGAGCGTGTAGTATCTTTCCAACACCCCTTAGCCGGCCATCAGCAGATGGCCAAGGAGGAAATTGTGTCAGTAACACCTAATAGGGTTAAACCAGCTCTCTTTAAGTTCCAAGGGAGCTCGTGGCATTGGGTCTGGCTACCGGAACTCGCCGAGGTGATTGGTTGGGGGCCGGATGAAATCATCAGTGTCTTTCGCGACCTGGCTAAAGTGGCGTATCAAGGCCGTGGCGCGTGGGGCATCGGTGAATTGCACTGGAGGGAGGCCAACGGGGAAACTTGTTGCCAGCTCCAACCTCACTGCGAGCCCCCGCACGGCTCAATCTACGTCCCCGCTGGTTTCAGCGAAGATGTTATTCAGGTACGCGAGTGGGGCGTCGTAAGGATCCAGCGGGTCATCCACGGCATGGGTTTTCCGTTGATGGGTTCGTTGCGCGACTTTTACGTGAAGCCCGATCCTATGGATCCTCGGAAGAATCGAATGGCTTTGGTCGGACTCACTCATCCGACTATCGACACGCTCCGTGTGTGGGCTCCTCTTGGTAAGCAGTTTCCGCTGCTGGGCTGACCCGCAACAAGGCCGGCAACCTACTGCCCCCGCTATGTCTTTTTTTGGATTTGGCGGGTTTTTTCTTTTTAGAATTTGAAAAAAGGATTTGCCACCAAATCACCAAAATTTTCAATTTTTCCGAATTGACAAGTGGCCAAGCCGGGCGTATAATCGAAACAGTTCCATTAATTTTAATAAACCATTTCTCATAAAAGTCTCAGTTTTTCCCGTAATCCGGATTTTGAAGGAAATTCCAGAGAACTTAGCTTATGGCTTATAAATTGAATTACGAAAAATCTTTTTATTCAATTTATCAACCTGAAAACAATTCAGGCAGCTTTTAGTTTTTTCCGACATAAATGTCGGAACGCGTAAAAATTCGCGAAAAGCCGAAGTCAAAGCCGTGATTGCTCAAGTTCCAAACGCTCCCTTCCATATTTTTCTCTCCTGACAAGGAGAGATGTCCCGCTCTTGCGGGACAGAGAGGTTATTAGGGAGAAGTGACAAAGAGAAAAGGTTTTGGAGAATAAAATATGAGCGCAGAATCAGGGCTTTTTGTTATTATAGGGGTCGCCGTCGGTTCGATTATCGGCTATTTTATCCGTCGCCTGCAAGCTTCTTATCAGGCCGGAACCGCCGAGGCGCGGATGCAGAAGCTGATCGAAGAAGCCAAGAGCAAACAAAAAGAAATTTTATTGACGGCGAAGACACAGGCTATCGAAATTACCGAGCAGGCAAAAAAGACCGAGGCCAATTTCCGTGAGCAAATAATCAGGGTCGAACAGCGGCTAGAGCGCAAAGAGACGGATTTGGAAAAGAAAATCGAAGATTTGGAAAACAAACGTCAGAAAATAATCAACAAAGCCGAGGAAATAAAAACCAAAGAGGAAGAAATTGATACTATTAGACAGCAGCAGGTTGAAAAGCTGCAAAAGATTGCCGGTTTAAGCCTGGAGGAAGCCAAAAAAGTGCTTTTGGATGGGGTGGAAAAAAGCGTTTCAGCGGATATGCTGGATTTGACGAGAAAACTGCAGAACCAGGCCCACGAAGAGGCGGAGCGCAAAGCCCGCGAGATCGTGGCTTCCGCTATCGAGCGCTGCAGCGCCGAGGTGGCGACGGAAACCACCACGACTTACGTAACTATTCCAACTGAAGAAATGAAGGGCCGGATTATCGGCAAAGAAGGCCGGAACATTAAAGCCTTTGAGCAGATGATGGGCGTGGAAGTTATTGTGGACGACACGCCGGACACGGTGGTAATTTCCGGTTTCAATTCCATTCGCCGGCATGTGGCAAAATTGACCTTGGAGAAATTGATCAAGGACGGCCGGATCCATCCGGCGCGCATCGAAGAGGCTTACGAAAAAGCCAAGAAGGAAATCACGGCCGACATCCTTAAAGCCGGCGAGGAAGCTTGCTACGAATTGGGCATCAGCAATTTTCCCCAGAAACTGGTATTTTTGATCGGCCGGCTGAAATATCGTTCTTCTTACGGCCAGAATGTTCTCAAACATTCCATTGAAATGGCCCATCTGGCGGCTTTGATGGCTAAGGAATTGGGAGCGGACGTGCTGACGGTAAAACAAGGGGCTTTATTGCATGATATCGGCAAAGCGTTGGATCAGGATATGGAAGGCACGCATGTGGAGATCGGCCGCGAGATTGCCAAAAAATTCGGTTTGTCGGAAAAAATCATCAATGCCATTGAAGCTCACCACGAAGACGTGGCGCATACTTCTATGGAAGCGATTATTGTTGACGCCGCCGACAACATCTCCGGTTCCCGGCCGGGCGCCCGCAAGGAAAGCTTCGAAATGTACATCAAGCGTTTGGAAGAGCTGGAAAACTTAGCTAATTCTTTTGCCGGAGTCGAGAAGACTTATGCCATTCAGGCCGGACGAGAAGTTCGGATTTTCGTGAAGCCGCAGGAAATTGACGATTGGAACGCTATGAAATTGGCCAAAGACGTGGCGGCCCGCATCCAAGCCGAGCTGAAGTATCCGGGCGAAATTAAGGTGGCCGTCATCCGCGAAATGCGGGCGATAGAATATGCGAGATAGCGTTCCGAATGCTCCGAATAACATCCGAATGCCACGAATTGGATTAATTTCTCCTTCCAAACGCTCCCTACCTGATTTTCCCCTCCTGTAATCAGGAGAGATACCTCGTTCTTACGTTACATAGAGGTTAGAGGGGGAGATTAAGGGGATGTCGTGGCAGATGTTATTGCGTATGGCCTGATGATGTTGAAAAAAAATTAAATTTGAAATTAAGAAATAATACGACTATGAAACAAAAAATCATCAAAGAAAATATAGTGAAAAATTTAATAATCGCACTCGCTTTAGTCTTGTCCTATTTCCCTATTAAAAGTTTTCTCGGTTCGCTTCAGATCGTTGATTACAGTATGGTGGGTGTTATTTCCTCTTTGCTTATCATGGCGTTTCTTTTCGCGGATTACGCTTTTACTTACACATCATCGAATCTAGGGAGTAAATGGGAAAGGATGCTCTACCATTCGATCACAACCATTATTATGTATGGCACTGGCGCACTGCTGGAGATTTCGATTTTGGCAATAAATTTGGGTATTCAGAAGAATTTCGTTTTTCTCGGTTTTATCGCTTTCTTGTTCTATATATCCTTGGTCCTCTATGATTTTTGGGATTTGAACCGAGCCCTTAAGAACTACAAATAGCAGTTATGTCTCACAAGCTTTCCCGACAATTTTTTCTTCGCCCGACCGTGATGGTTGCCAAGGATTTGCTCGGTAAGTATTTGATTCGGAAAACTCTGGACGGTAAGATTGCGGGAAAAATTGTCGAGGTCGAATCCTATCCGGCTTTCACCGATCAAGTTTCGCACGGTAACAGGCGGACGGCGCGCACGGAAGTTATGTATAGCGCCGGCGGCCGCGCTTATGTATATTTGGTTTACGGTATGCATTATCAGTTCGCCGTAGTCGTCAGTCGGCCGGCAATTCCCGAAGTGGTTTTTATCCGTGCGGTGATACCAACGGAAGGAATCGAGATAATGAAGCGAAACTTCCGCAGGCCTGTCAAAAAGTTCAACGACCTGACGCGGAGTCCGGGAAATCTTTGCAAAGCCTTCGGCATTGACTTAAAAATGTACGGAGTGGAATTAACCGGCAATAAACTCTGGGTCGAAGACAGGGGCGATTTGGTTAAGCCGCGCGATATTAAAGCAAGTAAACGGATTGGTATTGACCCCAGACTTAAAGGCGCCGGTCGGAAATTGCGATTTTGTATTTAAGAATTTCCGTATAGATTTTCTCCTCCTCGTGAGGAGGAGTTAGAGGAGGTCATAGTAATCGTTTTTGCTATCTTCTACGACCTCTCCTTAATCCTCTCCTCAGGAGGAGAGGAAAAATATTATGAAAATTCTATTCTTCGGAGACATTGTCGGTAAAACCGGCCGGCGGGCGCTGGCCGCCGTTTTGCCGCGTTTAAAAAAAGAACTGGCTCCGGATTTTGTCATCGCCAACGGGGAAAACGCGGCTCACGGAGTGGGGATAACCGTTAAAATTGCCCAGGAACTGTTTGATATGGGCATAGATCTTTTAACCAGCGGCAATCATATTTTTGACAAGACGGAACAGATAGACGAAGTTTTTAGCAAATTTTCCGGCAAAATTATCCGCCCGGCTAATTTTGAAGGCAGTTACGCCGGCAGCGGTTTTGCTTCCACACAGGTCGGCGGGCACACGGTTACAGTGGCGAATTTTAACGCCCAGGTGTTTATGGAAAACCAATTTCGGGGGTTGATCGCCTCGCCTTTTGCCGCGTTGGATAAGTTTTTGCAAAACCTTCCCGAATCGGGCATAATAATAGTGGATTTTCATTCGGAGGCCACGAGCGAAAAACGGGCTTTCGGACTTTACGCCGACGGCAGGGTTGCGGCCGTTATTGGGACTCATACGCACGTGCAGACGGCCGACGCGCAGATTTTGCCGGCCGGCACCGCTTACATTTCCGACGTCGGAATGTGCGGCGCGGCCGATTCCGTGCTGGGAGTGCAAAAAGAAAAAGCTCTGGCGCGTTTTCTATCCGGCGGCAAAGTGTCGCTGGAAGTTGATGAAGGCAATGACGCCGAGGTGGGATACGCGGTAATAGAGATAGACGAAACAAACGGCCGAGCAAAATTGATAAAAACGTATCTTGAGAAATTTAATTTAACTCCTCCAACTCCTCTTTAATCCTTCGAC
>JBBUGP010000102.1:0-8944 GCA_038077895.1 Patescibacteria group bacterium | reverse complement strand
CAAGCTCAGGAGAGGAGAAAAGAGGGAGAAGACTCAATTCGCAATATTCGCGTTGCTTTTATGCTCAAAACAAAATTTTTAAAACCCGATCGCGTATTAATTGAAGCCGGCATCCGGCCGGGGATGACCGTGGCCGACTTGGGCGCGGGCAACGGTTTTTTTATGCTGGCCGCTTCCGATCTTGTCGGCGAGCAAGGCCGCGTGCTGGGAGTGGATATTTTAGAGGAAGCGTTGGGGCGGATTATGGCCCAGGCGCGCCTGGAACGCCGCAAAAATATCCGGACGATGCGCTGCGATTTGGATTCGCAGGCGATTCACAGTCTTCCCGAGTTATCTTTTGACTTCGTGATTTTGGGCAAGGTTTTGGCGCAGATTAAACATCCGGAAAATTTAATCCGGGAAACGTACAAAATTTTAAAGACCGGCGGGTTTGTCTTGGTGGTGGAATGGAAAAAGGAAAACGCGGCTTTTCCGCAGCCGCTAGAATATCAACTTACCAAAGAACAAATAAAACAGCAGTTCCGCAAGCACGGTTTTCATTTAACAAAGGAGTTGGATACCGATAAATATCATTTCGCTTTAGTTTTTAAAAAGTGACGCAAAGCGTCATCCTGAGGGTAATCCCGAAGGATCTAATCATCCCGAGCGCAGCGAGGGATCTCGTTGCTTGTCTCATCAGCGGTTTGGGGATAACAATTCCAAAATTTAGCAACGGGATTGCTTCGCGGAAGCCTCGCAATGACTTCGTTTTGTATTATAGACTGATTTCGCTATCTTTGTATAAATATGCTCGACAAAATTTTAAGCAAAGAATTTTTATTCACTTCTCGTCTGGCAATATCCCGGGCAGACCGGATGCTGGTGGGTATTTTTATTGGCGCTTTGGTGTTAGCCGTGGCATTTCGCCTGCTGGCTTTTTTCCAAAAAAACCAGCCGGTTAACGCCCGTCTTTACCGCCGCCTCTTTGCCGGTTTGCTGGCGTTTGCGATAACCGGCGGTTTGTGGGCGACACTGCGTTTTCTTTATATCCCGATTTTTGGCGTCCGAATGTCGGCCGCCGTGATTTTTGCAGTATTTTTGATCTGGCTGTTTTTCGTTTTAAAATATTTGTTTTTTAAATTCCCTATCGAGCGGGAGAATTGGGCGCTGCAGCAGGTGAAGAATAAATATCTAAAGAGCAGATAAATATCAAAGCTCAAATGACAAAATCTTACCCCCTCTCCGCTTTCGGAGAGGGCTGGGGTGAGGCAAGGAATTTGGTCAATCGTCAATATTCCAAGCCTCACCTTAATCCTCTCCCAGATGGGAGAGGAGATCAGAAATTTGGATTTTGAAATTTTGATTTTTTCCTCTATGTTCAATCTCTCCAATATTTTTTCCAAGAAGACCCTTGGTCAATGGGGAGAAGAATATATCGCCGATGTTTATCGGCGCAAGGGTTATAAACTTTTGGATAAAAACTACTTCAATCGCAAAGGCAAGCAGGTGGGCGAAATTGACTTGATCGCCGTCAAAGACAAAAATTTGGTATTCGTCGAAGTTAAAACCCGCACTTCCGCCGCCTATGGCAGTCCGGCCGAGGCCGTCAACGCTTTTAAACAGCGGCGCTTGATCAAGGCTAGCAAATTATTTTTATATCTCCATCCGGAATTTTCCGATTTCAATTGCCGCATCGACGTGGCCGAGCTAAAAACCGATCTTGACAGAAAACAAAGAGATGTTACAATAATTGAGAATGCGATAGAAGATACACAGTAAACGGATGCGGGAACGCATCTTTTTTGATAAGAATTAATAAGTCTTATAGGCCTTATTAAGACCGATTAGACTTAATAGGAGTATTAAAATGAACGAGCAATTACAACAACCAAACACCAGCGTGGTACCGCAGACAAAAAACCACAAGTCCTTAATTATCGGGCTTGTGGTCATCGTGTTACTCTTGTCCGCGGCCATGGTTTATCTTTTAACAAAGTTGCCGACAATTGCGCCGACGAATATCAATTCTCAATTTCCAGCCGCGTCGGATGAAAAAGAAAGCGCTTTATCGGCATTGAAAGATCACTGGGCGGAATTCAGCAATACTTTTACAGTTAAACCCGTGCTGGGCGCAACCGAATGGGGCTATACTGGGGTACAGTTCATTTCCAATGATACTTTTTTCATTCAATTTGAAGACGGACATGTTGGGCATATTGCTGTAGTTAAATATCAAAATGATTCATTAAAACTTTTGGATTTGCTCAAAGACAAATCGACGCTAGATAGCCAGGAATACGATTCGTTTTTAAAACAGTACGGCGACCCAAGTTATAAAGTCTCAAATTATACCATAAGCATATTTAGAAACGGAGAAATCCTTTCATTCGATACATTAACGCCCGTACGGGAGAACATCATATTAATGGAAGGTGTTGCCGCCGACTGGAAAACTTACAAGAATGATAAGTATGGTTTTGAGATAAAATATCCATCAGATTATAAAATAGCGCCACTGCCGGAATTGGATGAATACTGGAAAAGTAAAGGGTTGGAATATTTGATGAATGTGAAGCAGGCGCAGGCCAACGCTTCTATTCAGATTTATACCCAGGGACAGTTTGATTTAGACAGGGTTATGCGGGAGTACGCGCCAACAGGATTGCAGGATATTTTGCCGGTGGTTAAGGTCATCGGCCAAAACACTTTCTATTATTATGGACCAGGTGGCGGAGGAGTAGAGTATCCGGACCAATATTTTTACAATTTGGCTGGCAAACTTTTGGTTACAAATTTCGACGGACCTTACGAGAACGACAAAACTCCATCGAACGCGGCGAAACAGATGGAAATCCAGATGTTAGGCACTTTTAAATTTACCAATTAAATTAATCTACTAGATTCCCGCTAAAGTCTTTACATTATTCCCTTCTCCCCTTGCGGGAGAAGGTGGCCGACCTGCCCGCCATCGGCCTGAGCCGAAGGCGATGGCAGGCAGGAGGCCGGATGAGGGGTAACGTTTCGACCTCTCTGCCCTTCGGGCATCTCTCCTTGCCAGGAGAGAAGGATAATGTTGGGTCATAGCGCGGGAATGACAATGAGGACACGTTATGAATGAACAATTTGAACAGGCGCTCGCGCAGATCGCCGAAGAAAAAGGTTTAGACCGCGATGAAATTATCAAGATGATCGAAGGGGCTTTGGCCGCGGCTTTTCGCAAAGACTATGGTAAGAAGGACCAAAATATCGTCGTCGCGCTGAATCCGGAAAATTTAGGCACGCGGGTTTTTGACGTAAAAACCGTGGTGACGGAGCCGGCTGAAGGCGAAGAATTCGATCCGCAAAAGCAAATTCTTTTAAAGGAAGCCAAAAAGCACAAGAAAAGCATTAAGCTTGGCGATGAGCTAAAGATTGACGTGACGCCCAAGGAAGGCACAAATTTTGGCCGCATCGCGGCGCAAACAGCCAAGCAGGTGATTGTGCAAAAATTGCGCGAAGCCGAGCGCGAAATAATTTTTAAGGAATACAAAGCCAAGGAACGCACGCTCGTGTCCGGGCTGGTGCAGAGGATTGAAGGGGACACAGTGCTGGTGGATTTGGGACGCGGTTCGGGCGTGCTGTTTCCTTCCGAGCAGATTCGGGGCGAAAATTACCGCATCGGTTCCCGCGTGAAAGTTTTAATCTTGCACGTCGAGCCAACCTCGAAAGGCCCCAAAATCACCTTATCCCGTTCGCATCCTGATATGGTCAGAAGACTTTTTGAAATCGAGGTGCCGGAGGTGCACAATGGCGTGGTGGAAATTAAATCGGTGGCGCGCGAAGCCGGATCGCGGGCAAAGGTGGCGGTCTGGAGCAATCAGGACAACATCGACCCGATCGGCTCCTGCGTCGGCCAGCGCGGCACCCGCGTGCAGACCGTAACCAACGAGCTGGGCGGCGAAAAAATTGATATCATAGAATGGTCGGAAGATACGGTGAAATTTATCATTCATTCCCTTGCCCCGGCTAAAAAAGTTATCAACGTGGAATTGGACGAGGAGAATAAAGAAGCCAAGGTCAGCGTGATGGAAGACGAATTGTCATTGGCCATCGGCAAGGCCGGACAAAACGTGCGTCTGGCGGCGCGACTGACCGGCTGGAAGCTGGATATTAAACCGGAACTGCTTAATAAGGAAGAATCAAAGGAGGGAGAAGCTCCTGCTGAATCTGCGGCGCCGCAGGAGACAGAGGCGGCAACTGAATTGGCAGGGGAAACGATAGCAGAAGAGCCAGTGTCGGAAGAAAAGTCCGCGGAGGAGCCGGCGGTAGAAGAAAAAACCAGCTCTTCCGAAGAGCGGGCTTAAAGGATTTTTCAAAGAGGGAGGAAATAATTCAAGATCAAAATTATGAAGTATGTTTCTTTCGCCGTATTGGCAGTCGCGTTGTTGTTGGTCGCCGTAGCTGTTTGGTTGGCGTATTTTCCGCCCCAACCATCTTGCCCTCCGTACTACACATACACGTTTTGCAACCAGTCGGTTGTGCAGCCGGGGGACATTGTGCCATTATGGTGGCCGCCGAGCGCCTTAGCCCTTTGGATAGCGCAGGTTTTAATGCATTGGAGAGGAAGATATAAAACCAGCATACTAATCTGCGCAGTTATCGCGGTTGGAATTTTTCTAATGCGATGGTATACTTCCGGCTTTGTCCGGTTATGGTAGGTAAATTGTATTTTTAAATTTCTAAATTTATCACTTGACTGTTTAGAGTGATAAGAGTAGGATAGTGGAGTAAATTTTTAACATATTTCTTGATTTTTGAGTCTCGAAATAAATCCTAGATTCCCGCTTTCGCCTGCCTACCGCAGGCAGGCGGGAATGACAACAGGCGCGAGTGGTTAAAGCCGGACACCACAAACTATTCACTATTAACTAAACAACAATTTTTATGCCACTTATCCCAATGGTGATTGACCCTCCTTCGCCCTTCGGGCTTCGGAAGGGCGGGAGTCGGAATTAACAAGTTATTACAATAATTAGCACTCAACTACTTATGCCACTTATCCCAATGGTTATCGACAAGTCGCAGTTCGGCGAGCGGGCGTACGATATTTATTCCCGTTTGCTGAAAGAGCGTATTATTTTTTTGGGCGAGCCGATTGACGACAATGTCGCCAACACGGTCATCGCGCAGCTGCTGTTTTTGGACGCGACCGACCCGAAAAAAGAAATAAAGCTTTATATCAATTCGCCGGGTGGCTCGGTGACTTCCGCCATGGCGATTTACGATACAATCCAATTCACCAAGGCCGACGTTACTACCATCTGCGTCGGCCAAGCCGCTTCCGCCGCGGCCGTTCTGCTGGCAGCTGGCACTAAAGGGAAACGTTTTAGTTTGCCCAACGCCCGGATTATGATTCACCAGGTAATGGGCGGCGCCGAAGGGCAAGCGACCGACGTGCAGATCCGCACTCGAGAAATGATGCGGATTAAAGATCAGGTCAATAAAATTTTAGCCAAACACACAGGGCAATCCATGAGTAAGATTGAAAAAGATACTGACCGCGACTTCTTTATGGACGCGGAAGAGGCGAAAAAGTACGGAATCGTAGACAAAATTATTGCATAGAAATAAAATTCTCACTTGAAATATGAAAAAAATCTTGAGGATTTTAGATATTCTTTTTATTGCGCTGTTTTTTGCAACCAGTGTCGCGGCGGCTACAAGTTATAGCCAGAGAGGATCAACGCCTTCTGTAACAGTAATATCGCCGAACGGAGGAGAAACTTTCCGAATCGGCGAACCTATGAAGATCAGTTGGGTCAGGAACTGGACGTATTTGGACGATTCTCGATATGCAAACAGTAGCGTATTTCTGAAACGGGAGGGCAGTTCTTTGATTAACTTGTTAAATTCTGGAGGAGTCGCTGATGGCCCCGGAGGTGAGACGGCGTTTTACTCAACGCCGGGATCCTTTCTCGAGCCGGGGGTCGGATATTATATTATCGTCGAATCGGGTGGCACGCAGGATAGAAGCGAAGGAACTTTTTCTATTCTAGCTTCTGCCCTGCCGGTGGCTGATTCGCTCACACTTGCGCAGGGCAACCCGACTTCCACCATTACCGTTATTGGCAAGAGTTTTTTGTCCGGCAGGGAAAAAGTCGACCACATCATTATTCAGTATTTAAATAATCGCTCTATCGAACCCTATGTTCCGACCAGTACCATACAGTTTATCAGCGATACCAATCTTCGTTTTCAAGTAAACTTGACGGATTATCCTAAAGGCGATTATTATCTCTGGCTGGGAGCGGACGTGTATTCGTCTAATGCTTTCAAGTTTTATTGGCCGGGCAAAACCGAAAATAGAGTGGCGTTAAAAATTTTTCCACAAGAAGGTGTTATCGGAGAAGCTTATGAAATAACCGGCGTTGGGTTTTCCGAGACCGGTAATGTGATTTCGTATTATGATTTAGAAGGCCGATTGTTGGTTAAGACAACAGCACCCGGAAGGGCGAGCGGTAATCAAACCGGATCGACTTTTCCAATTTTACTGCCGGGCGCTTACTCGTTATCGATTGCCAACGCACAAAGTGCTGATTTAGGGAAAGTGGATTTCCGATTAGCGGCTAACCCCAAGCTGGAATTTGCAATAAGGTCTGTAGAGCCACCCGTTGCTGTACCGGGAGAGACGGTCAGAATCGATTTTAGCAACTTGATTGAACCGGTTGATATTAAGGTCTTCTTTAATGAAATACCGGCAAAGGCAGAGTTGGATATGTATAGCGTCCGGGCCACCGTGCCAGAAGGATTAGCAACCCCCTCCGTCTTACGAGTTTATTTGAACAATATGTTGCTGGAGGTCCCTATTGAAATTAAAACAGAAGACGCCGGAAGCTCAGTAACGTCTGAAAAGACGCGCCGGAGCAATAATTTCGTTTTAATTTTTGCAGGTTTTATAGCATTGGTGGGGCTAGGCTTTTTGGTAAAATTTTTTATAATACCAAAGAAGCCAAAAAATATGGAATTATAGACAAAATTATCGCCTAATTTACAAAAACCGTTCTTTTAAAAAAAGGCGGTTTTTTGGTGCGTTTGGCATTGACAAGAGGCCTAAAAACTGCTATAATATTAATATAAAGTTCTAGGGCTTATTGTTAAGTCTTGGAAACAAAAATAAAAAACAACTTAATAGGATTTGTTAGGGAAAAATAAGGCTTTTTCCTGAACATTAGTTTGTGAAACCGCTGTGAAATAATCTATTTCTGGCGGGATAGGGTTTTTTGAAATCAAAATAAAAAAACAAAGTGACTTTTGAGGAATTACCAGCATTATTAACGCTTAGAGACGCGACGCAACTTTTAAGCGTTCATCCAAACACCCTTCGGAATTGGGAAAAGGAAGGGCTTATTGAAGTTGTTCGGATCGGCCGGCGGCGGGACAGGCGCTACCGACGGGAAGTCATTTGGAAAATAATCCATTCCACTTTTTGAAGACGCAAAATTTATATGCCTTTTAATTTTCTACAATTGAATAGAAGATCGGGCAAAGGGAAAATTTTTGCGTCTCTTGTCTCGTTTTTATTGGCCAGTGTTTTGGTCGCGATCCCTGCCAGCGCGGCGGCCCCTTCGATTATCAGCTATCAAGGAAGATTGACGAATAGTTCAGGCCAGCTGCTTGGAGAGAGTGGAACAAGTTATGTTTTTCGGTTTTCGATTTGGGATAATGCGACAGTCGCCGCGGGCAGCCAACTTTGGCCCGCATCTTCCGCGACGCCGGGCAACGCCACAACCACCGTTACCGAAGGAGTATTTAACGTAAATATTGGAGATACCAGCAATGGCACAGACGCGCTGACTTACAATTTCAACGATGACGATGAAGTGTATTTACAGGTGGAAGTTTCCACAAACGGCACTTCCTTTGAAACGCTCTCTCTCCGTCAGAGGATTACCTCTAGCGGATACGCTATCAACACGAACACCGTCGGCGGTTATTCGGCTGCGCAGTCGGCGAGCGATAATCAAATTCCGGTATTAACTAATGGCAATTTAGTTTTGGGCGATACCAACCCACAAATCAACGCTAGCGGCGCAAATACTTTAACCCTGCAAGGCGGCGGTTTGTCTGGCGACATTCAGTTCTTCTCTTCATCTAACCGTCTCACTTCGGCAGGGAATTTAGTTATTGCTGGCGGCTTTACCGGCAACAGCGCCACGACTACCGATACCTTGAATGTGGGCGGGACTTTAGCGGTCGCCACAACCACTTCTCAAGGTTGGGATTTACAAATTAACAACGCCGCGATTTTTGGCGGTAACATTACCGGACTCGCTTCTGCGAGTTTTAATAGTCTACAGGTTACGACACTTAATAACGCCAACTGCGATCTGAAGGCGGATTCTTCGGGTAATTTTTATTGCGGTTCGGATTCGGTAGGCAGCGGTGGGGGAAGTGGGATTGGCTGGACATGGAATACCGCTGCTTTGCTCAGCATGGTAACCACAACCGACGATTTATTGCTTGGCGCAAACGCTACAACTTCTCCCGCCAAATTAAGCGTTTACAATACCTCTGATCAAGGCGGCATAGTGGTCAAAGCGCACAGCTCTCAAAACAAAAATTTATTTGAGACTCAAAACAATTCCGGCTCCTTCCTTTCCGGCTTCACTGCCGACGGGGGATTGCTCTTAAACACCGCCTCCACTACCGCGATTCGAGTCCAAAACGGCTCGGGTGTTGATAAATTTCTGGTGAATGCCGTCACCGGCAACGCCACCGCCACTTCTTTGGTAGTTGGTACCGCCAATTATCCCACTATCAACCTCCAAGCTGGCGACATCTGGGCCGGAAGAGCCACTACCACTAACCTTGCCGTCTCCGGCATTGCTTCCGGCGACATCGTTTTAGGCGGCGGCACGACCTCGGGTCTATACGCCACCTCTACGCTCTCGGTAATCAAGGGAGGCACGGGTTTGCAGTCTGCCGC
>JBBUGP010000101.1:0-1119 GCA_038077895.1 Patescibacteria group bacterium | reverse complement strand
AGCAGACTTTTTTTGGCGCGGTTTTTTCTTTCACCTTGTTAATTTTGGCTTTTGGACCGGCTATTGGGTTAACATTTAACTTAAGCCCCACCGTCGCCAATTATTTAATGTTCGCCTTCGCCCTGCCGGTGCAAGCTTGGCTGGGCTGGCGGTTTTATCAAAGCACGTTTGCGGCTTTGCGTCACCTTCGCGCCAATATGGATACATTAATCGCTTTGGGCACAACCGCCGCTTTTTTATTCAGCTTCACGGTCACTTTTTTCCCGAATATTTTTCTTTCCGCCGGTTTGATGGCGGAAGTTTATTACGACACCTCCGCCGTCATTTTGACTTTGGTGATTTTGGGGAAGTATCTGGAAGCGCGGGCTAAGACGCGCACTGGCGACGCGATTTCCGCATTATTAAACTTGCAGCCGCCGGTTGCCCGGGTATTGCGCGACGGAAAAGAAGTGGACGTGCCGCTTATGGAAGTTAAAATCGGCGACCAACTTCGCGTCCGGCCGGGAGAAAAAATCGCGGTAGACGGAGTGATTTTGGAGGGCGGCTCGTCTTTAGACGAATCTATGATTACCGGGGAAAGTTTACCTATCGACAAAAGCCCGGGCGACAAAGTTATCGGCGGGACGCTTAATAAAAACGGCAGTTTTATTTTCCGCGCCGCCGCGGTGGGACAAGCAACGGTACTTGCGAGAATTGTTGCCATGGTGCGCCAAGCCCAAGCCTCCAAAGCGCCGGTCCAAAAATTAGCCGATGAAATTTCCGCCTATTTCGTGCCGGCTGTTCTTGCGATCGCGGTCGCGGCCGGAATATTTTGGTTTCTATTGGGTCCATATCCTTCCTTAACTTACGCTTTAACCGTATTTGTCACGGTTTTAATTATTGCCTGCCCTTGCGCCCTGGGCCTGGCCACGCCCACGGCAATTGTCGTGGGCATAGGCCGCGGGGCAAGCAAGGGGATTTTGATTCGCGACGCGGAAAGTTTGGAACGGGCGACAAAAGTGAGTATGGTGGTCTTTGATAAAACCGGGACCTTGACTTATGGCAAACCGAAAGTAACCGACGTCGTGCCCTCGCCGCTTTTGCCGGTAACGGCGGATTTTGTTTTGCAAACCGCGGGTT
>JBBUGP010000100.1:0-11244 GCA_038077895.1 Patescibacteria group bacterium | reverse complement strand
CGATCAGCCAAAAGGCCAGCTTGTCTAATTTCATTTTTCCTCCATCGCATTTGTAATTAATTATAATGGAAGAAAATTTTCTTGACAAAAGCCCATGTTTATTCTATAATTTACATATACACTATCAAATAAAAAAGAATTTCTATGACTGACATAAAAATTATTGAGCAACCGGCCGCCGAAACGGAACCGTCGCGTTTTGAGGCAGAGGATAGAAAACCGGAAACGGGAAAAGTTTTTGACGAAGCGGCTCAAATGGAAGCCCTTACCTTTGGCTTGGTAATTGGTGAAATTGAATTAAGCGGGCATAGATACAAAGTAGGCGTTAAAGGTCCGAATGGCGAACTACCGTCTGATGTTGACGCTTCCAGAATACAAAATCTGACTGATACAGATCGCGAGCATTTTAAAGAGCATTTTGCATTGCCTCCCAGCTTAAACAGCTTGGACGCCTGGAAACTGCCTGTCATAGAAAGCGGCAACGCGGAGATATTAAAGGAGCCGCCTGTGTATTCCTCCGAGCCGAATCCGAAAGAATTGCCAGCTTATATCCCCCAAACTCCCGAAACCGGCCCGGTTGCGGTAAATAATCTTGCCAGTATCGCGACAAATCGGGAAGGCTCGCCTTTGGAGCGATTGAAGAAAGTGATCGCCTCCGGAGGGACCAGCGGCTCGATGGATCAAATCGCCGCGGAGGCCGCCAGAGTCCATGCAGAAAGCCGGGAAAATAAATAGTTCGAATACGAAATAAAAAAATGATATGACTGCCGCGAATAGAACAACTGCCGCCGCGCAATCCGGTGGGATTGACTTCACTTGGATTGTTTCTTTTGTTTTAATCGTTTTGGCCGTTGGCTTTATTTGGTTTTTATGGTACCGGCGGAAAGTCCATCTGCACCAAAACGCCGAACGGTTTTTGCAGTCGGTATTTTTGGAGGTGCAGGCCCCGCGGGACGTTCTGGAAAAAGACGCCGCCCGCGAGCCGCAAAAAGAGGAGAAAGAAATAATTTCGGTCGCCGAACAGCTCTTTACTTCTTTGTCGCAGACGGAATCAAAGGGGTTTATTGGCGCCCATCTGCGCAACGACGAGCACATCAGTTTTGAAATCGTCAGCATCCAGAAGAAAATTTCTTTTTACATCAACTGCCCGCGGCATATGCAAAGCCTGGTGGAAAAGCAGATCCACGCGCAATATCCCAAGGCCCACATCGAAGAAGTGCCGTTTCTAAATTTCTTCCGTCCGAATTCGGTGGTGGCCGCCGCGGAATTCGCTTTGCAAAAAAAATATTATTACCCCATCCGCACCTATAAAAATTTGGAGACCGATCCATTAAACGCGATTACCAACAGTTTGTCAAAACTGGGCGAAGAAGAAGGCGGCGCGGTCCAGCTGATTATCGCTCCGGCCCGCCCGGGCTGGCGAGCCAAACCTAACCGGCTGGCTTTATCCATCCAGCAGGGCAAAGCGCCGCACGTGGCCGAGCGGGGGATTTTGCAGCGCGCCTTGCACGAGGCCGGCAATGTGGTGTTTCAAAACAAACCCAAGCAGAATTCACCATACCCGGGCCGCCGGCGCGATCTTTCCGGCGAATTTTCGCCGATTCAGCTGACGCCGATGCAGCAGGAAGTCGTCAAGCGCCTGGAAGAAAAAACTTCCAAAGCCGGCTTTATGGCGAATTTCCGCGTGGTTATTTCGGCGGCTTCCAAAACCCAAGCCGAAAGCCATATTCGAAATTTGCTTTCTTCCCTGATGCAGTTTTCCATGCCGCCGTTTAACGGTTTTCGGGTTCAGAAAGTTTCGGAAAGGCGGGTGGTGACGGATTTTATTTATCGAGTGTTCCGCGATCCCGGAAAAAAATTCATTCTCAATACCGAAGAACTTTCCAGTCTTTGGCATTTACCGACCAAGTTCACCGAGACCCCGAATATCAAGTGGCTCTCGGCCAAACGGGCGCCGGCGCCGGTTAACGCGCCTGGCGAGGGGATTGTTTTGGGCGAAAACTTTTATCGCGGCGTCAAAACCGTAATCCGCTCAGGCGAGCCGGACCGCCGGCGGCATATGTACGTCATTGGCCGCACCGGCACCGGCAAATCCGAATTCATGAAGAATTTGATTATCCAAGACATTAAAGCTGGCCATGGCGTGGCGGTGGTGGATCCGCACGGCGAACTGGTGGAAGGCGTTTTGGAACACGTTCCGCGCGAGCGCGCCGAGGACGTGATTTACTTTAACCCTTCCGATTTGGAGCGGCCGTTGGGACTAAACATGCTGGAGGTTAAAAACCCGCAGATGCAGGATTTTGCCGTGCAGGAAATGATCGAAATTTTTTACAAGCTTTTCCCGCCCGAGATGATCGGGCCGATGTTCGAGCACAATATGCGAAACGTGATGCTGACGCTGATGGCGGACAAAGAGCATCCGGGCACGATTGCCGAGATTCCGAGGATGTTCACCGATATGGAGTTTCAAAAATACAAGGTTTCCAAAGTTTCCGATCCGGTAGTGCGGAATTTTTGGGAGAAAGAGATGGCCAAAACCAGCGACTTCCACAAAAGCGAGATGCTTGGCTACCTGATTTCCAAGGTCGGCCGGTTCGTGGAAAACGAAATGATGCGCAACATTATCGGCCAGCCAAAATCCGCGTTTGATTTTCGCGAAGTGATGGACCAGGGGAAAATTTTACTTATTAATCTTTCGAAAGGCCAGACCGGCGAGGTGAATTCCAAGCTTTTAGGATTGATCATCGTTTCCAAACTGCAAATGGCAGCGCTTGCGCGCGCGGACACCTCGGAAGAGCAAAGGCGGGATTTTTATCTTTATGTCGATGAGTTTCAAAATTTCGTGACCGATTCCTTTGCCACGATTCTTTCGGAAGCCCGAAAATACAAGCTCGATTTGATAATCGCTCACCAGTATTTGGGACAGCTTTCCTCCGCCGCGCCCGGGCAATCCGCGGCCAACAGCAAAATTCGCGACGCGGTGTTCGGCAACGTCGGCACGACGATGTGTTTTCGCATAGGCGTGGAAGACGCCGAGGTGATGGCCAAGGAATTCGCGCCGGTGTTCAACGAATTCGACGTCATCAATATCGACCGCTATCAGGCATACGTGAAGCTGATGATTAATGGCACGGCGTCGCGTCCTTTTAATATGGCGACTCTGCCGCCGCCCGCCGGCGGCTCGCCCGCCGCCGCCATGGCCATTAAAGACCTATCGCGGCTCAAATATGGCCGGCCGCGCTCCGAAATCATCGGCGAGATTATGGAGCGCTCGCGCTTGGGTTCGGCCGAGGCCAGTCCTTTTTCGATGGAGCGAACAAGATAAAAATCATGGATTCATTGCGAAATCAGGAAAAGCTTTTTGATACTATAGTTGTACCTTTGCTTAAACCCGGGGCTTTTGGTTTGTCGGCCAACAAACCCCGCGCCGGCTTTTTTAAATTATTGCTGTTTGCTTTGTTGATATTTTCTATCGGGACTTTGGCGCCTTTAGAGATTTCTCTTATCCACACTGACGCCGTGGATGAAGTGGCTTTGGATTTTTATCAACCAATAATCATCGAAGAAGAGCAACAGGAATTTTTACCCCTGCCGCTGGTACCGGCACCCGCCGACCGATATATCATCGTCAGCTTGGCCGAACAAAAAATGCAAGCTTACGAAAACGGCGCGCGATTTATGGAGGCTATTGTTTCCACTGGCCGGCCGAAGTATTCCACCCCGCCGGGAGAGTTTTATATCCGCAACAAAGCGCCGATGGCTTTTTCCAGAATAGCCCAGCTTTATATGCCTTATTGGATGGCCTTTACAAAGCTTGATGGCTTCTGGCTGGGTTTTCACGAATTGCCCCAGCACGCTAACGGAAAAAAAGAAGGCGCTGACCATTTGGGCCAGCCCTATTCCGGGGGCTGTATCCGCTTGGGCGTGGGGGAGGCGAAACTTTTTTACGATTGGGCAAGAGTGGGGGATAAGGTTTTGATTTATTAAGTTGGTTTGAGATTTTTTCTTTGTATAATGCAAAAATCATTGAAAATTATTTGTCAACACAATACAGCTATCGCTTGAAGGTGTTGACAGAGGAGGGGAAAAGAAATTTTAACTTGACACCTCGAATGCGCCGTGTTAGTTTATAAAAACATTCGAGGAGGAAAGATGAGTGTTGATATTGCGGCGTTGCGGCGGGAGGTGCAGATGCTCATCCCCGACGCAGGCGGCGGGCGGAAGGTAGTATTCGAAGCTGCAGATGTGTTACTGGAGAGTATCGGGCGGGGTGACGACCAACCGAAAGCTGAGATGTTCGCGACGTTAGACTGTCTACCCACCGTGAGAAAAATTTCGATCGTTGTGTTGCAGTGGATTGGCGATGCGCTGATGGAGGTTGGGGTCATAACGCTTCATCCATTTCATGTCTTAGATGGACAGCGGTGCGGAGGGAGCTTCACATTCACACGTAAAAGCCCTAACGGCGCCGGCGCGAGCAACCCAGCTTAGCGGATTTTTTCCGCGTTTTTTATTTACATTAGTTTTCTCCTCCTTTTTAAGGAGGAGATCGAGAGGAGGTTAAAAATTTGACAGCCTTTTGTTTGACAGCCTTTTATCATCACGCTATAATTGTCTTAATATGTGTTTGAATCCAGCTCAAAATTGGTTTTTCTTCTACTTTTTTACCCCACTGGCGAAGACCAGAGGTTTTGAGTTGAATGGCTAAAGTTAGATAACTTCGACTTCAAACCCCCGGTCTTCACCGGGGGTTTTTGATTCCAGAAGGAGGAGCTTATGAGCCAGCCTACTATAGCGGCACAAGAAGGAGACGAAAACAGTCTTGTCCCAAAGCAAGCAACGCAAACTCCCGCGTCACCAGCCCATCCCGACTGTGCGACAGAAATCTTGAAAAAGCCATTCCTGCAGCCCGGTTTCGGGCTTTGCGCCTCTTGCGACAAGCCCCGTCGATTCCCCAATTAAGGGACTTCGCTTGCTATAGCGCGTTCTTTCTTCCCCCCGGTTTAAACACCCGGGTTTTTTTGCCTGAAAGCGAGCGGTTCCATTTTCGTCCAGCAGCAAAATATTTTGTCTATCCCGCGCGTATTATAATTAAGAGAGGATGCTTGACACGCAGAAAATCGGGTGATATATTAAGTTTAAGGTAGTTTTAAGCGTTTTTCAGATACAAAATCAGTAAAATAAACGCAAAACGTAAAAAATTTAACATTTCAAAAGCTAGATTTGATTTGGTTTTTGGCGACTTGAGAACAAAACGAATCAAAAAATTTACATAGAGATGGTCTCAAAACCTTCCTCCCTGTCATCCTGGACTCAAGTGAAGGATCCCATGTTATGCAGATTTAGCGACGAGATTCTTCGCTCCGCTCAGAATGACGTGGAAATTTAGGCTTTTGAGAATACTTCATAAAAATCTTTTATGTCCAGCAGAACCGACAAATTAGCCCTCATCGCCCAAATGATTGATTCGGCCGAGAAAAATATTTCCTCGGCCAAGCAGATTTTGCGCGAGCTATTGGGCGGCAAAAACACCGAAGACGGAGCTCCCGAGTTAGTTTCTAAGGCGCAAAGCTTAAGCATCGCCGGGGGCGGCAAGGTTATTGAGGGGGTGTTTGACGGACAGAATATGATCGGGCCGGATAAAAAGCAATATCCGGTGCCGGCCAACTACGCTTCCAAGAGTAAATTGATTGAAGGCGATGTTTTGAAATTAACCATTGCCGATGACGGCTCGTTTATTTACAAACAAATCGGCCCGGTGGAGCGCAAAAAGATGCTCGGAATTTTATCACAAGACGAAACCGGGCAATACCGCGTGACCGCCGGCGCAAAAAGTTATAAAGTTTTACTGGCCTCGCTGACTTATTTTAAGGCAGAACCCGGCGATGAAGTGGCCGTGGTTGTTCCGATGGAAGGCGACGCCACTTGGGCGGCTGTGGAAAATGTAATTAAAGGCGGCGGTTCGGCCTCCGGCGGAGAAGGGCCGGACGCGGGCGTTATTTCGCGGCCGAAGGATCAGGATGAGGATTTAGAATTAGAATAGAAGGACGATGATCGCGGAATTGTTTAAAAAATATCAGGCGTTGGTTTATCAGCTTTCCCGGTTCGTGGGGATTGGCTTTTTAAACACCGCCGTGGATTTTTCCATCGCGAATATCTTAATCGCTTCTACCGGTTTTGACAGCGGTTTGCAACTCTCTCTTTTAAAAATGGTTTCTTTCACCGCCGCGGTGTTCCATAGCTTTTTTTGGAACAAATATTGGGCGTTCGGGCAAACCGATGAGAGCTTTATGCGATTTTTCTGGCGGCTGGCCTCAGTCGGCCTGGGCGGGGCGGTAATCATCGCGGCCGTGGTTTATGGCGCCGGACAATATTTTGGGACTCTATATTTTGTTCTATTCGCCGTCGTCTTGCTGATCATTGAACTGGTGATTTGGCAGGCCTTTAAACTGCAGATTTCGGTCACGTCCGGCCGGCAACAGGAGATGATATCTTTTATAGCCGTGAGCGTCATTGGCGCGTTAATTAACGCCAGTTTAGTCGGCGGGCTGACGAAGTTTATTCCGCCGATGTTTGGTTTCAATACTCATCTTTGGGCAAACGTGGCGATTGCGGCGGCGACGCTGGTTTCTTTGGTTTGGAATTTTATCGGTTATAAACTGCTGGTGTTTAAGAAGTAGTTTATTTAAAATAAAGACAAGGACGGTCCTTGCAAAGCAAAGACCGTCCTTGTTTGTCTTTGTTTTGCTATATTTCCGGCTGTTTTGTTATTGTGGTATAATAGGCAGAGTGTAAAGTGGAAAGTTTTAAACCTCACCTTTATCCTCTCCTTTGAAAGGAGAGGATAGATAAGGAATATGAAAATCACAAAGTTCGGACATTGCTGTTTATTAATCGAAGAAAAAGGAGTTAGAATTTTGACTGATCCCGGCATTTATTCGACTCAGCAGAATGACGCAGAAGATATCAGTATCGTGCTTATCACCCACGAACATCCGGATCATTTTCATATCGATTCTTTGAAGATGATTTTAAAAAATAATTTGAAAGTCGAAGTAGTTACAAATAGCAGTGTCGGCAGACTTTTAGAAAAAGAGGGGATTGTCTACAATATCATTGAAGCCGGTCAAAAATTGGACAAAAAGGGGGTGTTGTTTGAAGGATTCGGAAGAGAACATGCTTTAATGCACGCCTCGATTCCTCCAATCCAAAATACTGGCTACTTTATCGCCAACCGATTTTTTTATCCGGGCGACGCTTTCACCAACCCTGGAAAACCAGTTGAGGTTTTGGCCTTACCCGTTGCCGGACCTTGGATGAGATTGCTTGAAGCGATTGATTACGCGTTTGAAGTCAAGCCAGCGGTTTGTTTCCCCGTGCATGAAGGCATTCTCAAATCGCCAGGCTCGACACACCTAATACCGCCGAAAGTTTTGGAGCCAAAAGGCATAAGATTTATAATTCCCGAAGAGGGGAAAGCCATGGAATTTTGAATCGTTCGTTGATTTTCTCTCCTCGTGAGGAGAGAATTAAAGAGAGGTCGTAGAAAACTTTCGGAAAAAAGTTTAGCTACTTCGACCTCCTCTTAATCTCCTCCTCATAGAGGAGGAGAAAGAGATATTTTGAATTTTGATTTTACCCCCTATGCCTCAGGTATTATACCGCCAATATCGTCCGCAAACTTTCTCGGAGGTGGTGAATCAGGAAGTTATCAAAACCACGCTCAAAAACTCCGTCAACGCGGGTGCTTTGGCGCACGCTTATTTATTCACCGGACCTCGCGGAGTGGGCAAGACTTCCATTGCCCGCATTTTGGCCAAAGCGGTAAATTGCTTGAGATTATCGGAAGGCGAGCCGTGCGGCAAATGTTCCAATTGCGCGCAGATCCGAGACGGCAACTTTATGGATTTGGTGGAAATCGACGCGGCTTCCCATACCGGCGTGGATAACATTAGGGAGATCATTGAGCACGTAAAATTTTCTCCCTCGGCCGGTAAGTATAAAGTCATCGTGATTGACGAAGTGCACATGCTTTCTAAGGGCGCGTTTAACGCTTTGCTGAAAACCTTGGAAGAACCGCCCGCTCACGCCATCTTTATCTTGGCCACCACGGAGATCAATAAGGTTCCGGTAACGATTATTTCCCGCACCCAGCGTTTTGATTTTCGCCAGCTGTCGCAGGCCGACATTTTAACCCAGCTGAAGCTTGTCATCCGCGAGAATAAATTTAAAATCCCCGAGGAAGCTTTAAAATTGCTGGCGCGCGCCGCCGGAGGCAGTATGCGCGACGCCTTGTCGCTTTTGGATCAGGTTTTAAGCTTTGGTTCGGAAAAAATCAGTCTGGAGGAGGCCGAGGAGATTTTAGGCCTGGCGCCGTTTTCCTTAAACCAGGATTTTTTTGAGTTATTGCTTGATAAAAAACCCGCGCCCGCCGTGCGTTTTGTCAAAGAATTGGCGATGAAAGGGCGGGATTTAAACATGTTTCTAAACGGATTTTTAGAATATATCGAAATGGTTTTATCGTTTCAAGTTTCTGGGGCGGAACGGGAAAGCACGGGTTTGGTTTTGGAAGATTTTGAAAAGTTGGAATTGCAGGCGGCGCGCGCAACGCGCGGCCAGATTGTCAGAATGGCGGATTTATTTTTATCGGCTTTCCAGAAAATAAAAAGTTCGCCCATACCGGAACTGCCGCTGGAGCTTGCCGCGATAGAGTTTATGGAGGCGGATGATCCGCAAAAGTTTTCTTCGGACGCAAACTCTCAAAAAATAAACGGATCGGGACAAACGCAAGCGGATTTGCCTGCCGAAAACGAGGCGGCCGGAGAAGTTAGAAACGAACCCGAGATTAGTTCAAATTTAACCGGCTCGGAGGACGACCTGACGGCGGAAATCGTCTCAAAATGGAATGAGTTTGTCGCCCGAGTGCGGGAATACAATCATTCCTTGATCTCTTCCCTGAAACTTGCTACCATAGTCGCAAGCGATAAAAAGCGGCTGTTAATAGGGTTTCCTTACCGATTCCACAAAGAAGCGGTGGAACAGCGCAAGAATAAGATTGTCATTGAGAAAGTCTTGGAAGAAACCTTCGGCCGGCCGATGAAATTAGAATGCTGTATGAATCACGAAATTGACGATTATAAAAAAAAGTTCAAACCGGCAATGACCGGGCCCAGCCTCGTGGATGAGGCGATTAAAATATTTGGCATTTCCCAGTCTTAAAAAGTTCCCTTTCCCTCATTGGAGGGAATTTTTTTTGACCATTTCTATCGCAATATTTCAAAATCAATTCAACATCAAGGAGGAAAGATGCAGACGAAGGTTTCAGGTATTGTGCTTCTAGGCGGTTGTGCCTCGGAGCCGAGATATGAAATTACATTGACCAACGGGACCGTTTTTCTTGTGTCGGTCGAGGACAAGGATAGATATGGCATCATCGTTGGAGATTCGGCTTTGGAATTCCAAGGCGATGATGGCTATCACAGTCTAATAACGATCAGCGTCCTCATGAGGCACAAGGCGGATTTTAAGCTTCAAAAGAATGGCGATGCCCTGATAGGACGGGTAGTATTAGGCTCTCTTCTGAGGCTTGGGGAAGCATGGCCATTGCCCCATCGCTCACGAACGTTAGTTGGAATGTAAACGAACCTTCTTTTGTAACCGCGGTTTTTCGCCTCGGTTTTTTTTATATTCATAATTCCCTTCTCCCCTTGCGGGAGAAGGTGGCCGGAGGCCGGATGAGGGGAAAGGAGAGGATCAAGAGCCTGCTCGCACTTGATGCGGGGTGAGGTTTTATATACAAAAATTCAAGAAAACTGTATAATTATTTTTGTCAGCCCCTCATTCTTTCAACTTACTGGTAAAGTTTATTATTGCCCGATAGTCTCGCCATAGGCGAGCAGGCAAGCGGCCCGTCTCGGCCTTCAGCGCGAGCGGAGGCCGGATAAGGCATCCCGACCTGTGTCGGGACATTCTTAGGTTTTTATATGTTTTATACATACATTCTAGAAAATTTAAAAGGAAAATTATATATAGGACAGACGGACAATATAGAAGAAAGAGTACCTAGGCATAATCGTGGAGGTTCAAAATACACAGCCAATAAGGGTCCTTGGAAACTTATTTTTTCAAGAGAGTTTGAAACTCGCTCTGAGGCAATCGCTTATGAAAAATATCTCAAAAGTCTAAAAAATCCGAGATATATTAAAAGTCAAATCATTAGATAATTTTTTCCACTTTCATTGGGGTGTAGCCAAGCGGTAAGGCAGCGGCCTTTGGAGCCGCCATCCGATGGTTCGAATCCATCCACCCCAGCCAAGTGGAAAAAATTGCAGCCTAGTTGCACGGAGCAGTAAGGCATCCCGACCTGTGTCGGGACATTCGTAGGTTCGAATCCTACCGCCCCAGGATTGGACATTGACGCCCAAAGCGAAGGCAGAGAGCCACCATTCGTTGGTTCGAATCCAACCCGGGCAGCTATAAAAAAAATTATGGACCAAGATAAAAAAATCGAAAAACAATTCGAGGCGTACAAAAATCTAGCTAAGGAGAACAAGAGGATGGATGTCGCCGCGCTGATGGTTGACGCGCTATGGTCCGAAAATAAAAATTCGGTTTCTCCAAGGCTTAAGAAATGGGCGTATTTAATTTCGGTTATCGCGCCGCCTTTTGGGTTGCTCTTCGCTTTGAAATTTTATTTCGATGACAAAGCTGACGCGAAAATTGTAGCCAATATCTGCGTTATATTGACGATTATTACTTTTGTTTTTTATCTCATTCTATTTAACATGTTGCTTTCCGGTTCCGGCGCGAGTTTGGATCAAATTCGGCAAATTAAACCTGAGGACATCCGGGAGCTATACCAATAAGCCGGCGCTTTCCAAATCCAGCGAATTTTGCTAAAATTGATCAGGATAATTAAATTAGGTATATTCATGAATAAAAAATATTTGCCTGTGGTAGCGGTCATCGTGGTCATTTTGGCAATTTTCGCGGTTTTTCAGTGGAAAAACTGGTCTAATCGCGGCACCCCGCCGGAGCCGCCCTCAAATATCAGCGCCGAGGTTACCGGCAACAAGCCATCGAACAATAATGGGGGACAAGTCGGGACAAATCAACTTGTTGGTATGTTAAAGAAGTCCGATGACGCTAAGAGGGGCAATCTCTTAATCCAAACTGTTGGAAGCTCTATATACATTCACACTAGCCGCGATTATAGCGCGCTGCTGGATAAGGAAGTAACCGCGA
>JBBUGP010000099.1:0-2616 GCA_038077895.1 Patescibacteria group bacterium | reverse complement strand
CAAAAATATGGTCCTTTCCGTATGATTTCGATTTCATGCTAGTCCGTTTCGCCAGCAGACGAAAGCCGTCCCCCGCTTCTTGCAACCAAGCATTGACTCTTGCGATAGTATTTGTTGAAACTTTGTATTCTTTTTTGATCTCCTGATAATTCTGCCCTTCCAAAAGCGCACGGGCAATCGCTAGTCTTTTTGCCATCATCTCGAGCTCCGGGGGTGAGAGTAAATCACAAAATACTTTAGCCGCTTCTTCTGAATTTTTTATACTCGCCAATCCTTCAAAAAAACCAATTAGCAAATTCTCCTTCTGCGAGGGATCTAGTTTGTTATGCAATGAAAATTTCGACATATCATTTCCGTTAACTTTTCAAAGTCAAAATAACATATTTTTTAAAACTTCGATACTAGAGAGTATGGGAGTTTCGATTAAAACCAACTTAAAACTTCCTTGGAAGAAACTTGCTTGTATTTTTGTATATACCGCCTTTTTATCAGCATCTTCGGTAATAGACGTAAAAATTCCGGAATCACGGAAAGCGTCCGGGTTTCAAAAATTAGAATAAACATAAACATCGCCAGCTCGCGAGCAAGGATAAAAGGCAGATCCCGCCAAAACGGCCAGCCAAAATCGTTCTTAATGACGCAGAATAAGTGGTTGCGCCAATTCCATTTTTTAATATTTGGCGGAAGTTTGCGGTGATGTTTTATGAAATCCATAATCTTCAAATATCCACCACGGCTTTGACCGGCCGCGCGGCCGTGATAAGCGACGGCGCGAGGCGCGAACCCGCAATTAAAACCGGCTAGTTTCAGCCTCCAGGACAAATCCAAATCTTCCCAATAGGCGAAAAAGTCTTCATCGTAGTATTCCCCCTCACCTGCCCTGCGGGCATCATCTCCCGCGCGGGGAGAGGAAAAAGCAGAAAAGGGTATTTTTACTTTTTCCAAAGCGGCGAGCCGGAAAATCGGCGCGGCGCCGTTTGAGCCAAACACCTCGTTTTGGCCGTCGTATTGCCCGCGATCTTCTTCCCACTGCCCCCTATCTCTTCCTCGCCGAGCCCGATTGACGATTAAACCCGTAGTGTCAAGCACCTCCCCTTTAATCCCCTCCTTATCAAGGAGGGGGAAACGAAGGGGCGGCCTTAAAAGCTTGCCCGTGACCGCGGCCACGCGGGGGTCGGCAAAGGGCTTTAGCGCTTCTTCCAAAAAATTCGGCTCTAAACGCACGTCGGGATTTAATACCATAACAAACTCCGAAACTGCCGAGGCAAAAAATTTATTATGTCCGCCGGCGTATCCTAAATTTTTTTGGTTTCCGACTACTTTGACTTGCGGATAATGTTCCGCGACGAAATCCGCCGAGCCGTCGGATGAGGCGTTGTCGGTAAAAATCAATTCAAAATCTAAGAAAGTTTGGCGCAATACCGCCTCAATCGTTGGGGCCAATTCTTCCTTATGATTCCAGCCCAATAAATTAATGGAAATTTTAGGCATTGAATCGATTATCTAAAAACATTGAATACTGCAAAGCGACTATAATCCAAAATACCGCAGCTATCCGCAAAGAGTATAAAGGATTGTTAAACATACTGTCGAATAGAATCAAAAACACCGTTCCGAAAAGCGCCGCCAGCAGGTACTTCTGATCTGGGTTTTGAATGTTTTTAAGTGAGCGAAATAAAGCCAGCAAGATCGCCCCATAAAGCCAGAAAATAGAGAAAATCCCGACAGTCCCCATTTCCGCGGCGGTCTGCAATACTAAATTATGACCATCGGTGCCGGTGCCGAAAGTTTTTTCAACCTCGTACTGGAAATTTTTGGCGCCGACGCCGAAAAACGGCCGCGTCAGATAAGTTTGCCAGGCGAGTTCGTAAAGCTTGGACCGCTGGACCAGCGATTCAGTGCTCATGCTATCCGCTCGCAAGAACCGACCCCAAATGGTTGCCGAAGCGTCTACCCGCCAGGCCTGCGGCTTGGTGTAAATTTCCGAAACGAAAACGAACTGATAAAGCACAAGCGAGAGCGCCGCCAAAGTCCCGAGAACGGCCAATTTTTTTACGTCGATCGAAAATCGAAAAGGAAAAAGATTGGCCAAAAAAAACATTAAGGCCATTCCCAAAAATCCCGCCAGCGCGGAGGAACGCGTGTTTGTCAAAAGCAACACGGAAGTCATAAAAACCAAAGACCCCGCCCAAAAAATACGAACTGGCAAGCGGCTGGAACCGTAAAAGATCAAAAACGCCGAGAGCGGAATAAGGATGGCCAAATAAATCCCCAAATAAGAGGGGTGCTGCCAAACGCCGACTACGCGGCTGACTTCTTCCCATTTCTCCAGAATCAGCTGATCCCGTTCGACGACGAAAGGATAATACAAAAATTTAAAAGAGCTGGAATAAAGCTGCCAAACCGCCGTGGCCGCCGAAAAAACTCCCAAAACCACAGCCAGCTTAACCAATGCGACAATCCTATTCGTCCCGCTAAGACCCAAGTTTATAATACTAAAAAAAACGGCCAAACCGACGGCGTTAAGAAGAAAAAAATAAACGGTCTCTTTCAGGTGCGCGGCAAACAAAGCGGACAAGACAATGGCCAGCAAAAAAACCGCCGCCGGTTTCAAGA
>JBBUGP010000098.1:0-3482 GCA_038077895.1 Patescibacteria group bacterium | reverse complement strand
ATCTAACTCAGTCGCCACCATGCGTCTGAAACTGGAAGTTGATATACTGGGATGACCCAGTAATACAACTTCCAGAATGTTCTTCTCTGGCTCTCTTTCTGGGACATTCGCGGAAAATGAGAATATCTTTTTGTTTTTAAAAATTCGGAAATAGATTACGGAAGAACATAAGTTCAGGCGCCAAAAATAGCTAAAAATTACTTTTCTCCTTTAAATTCGCCTTATTATTGTTAATCTAACTCAGTCGCCACCATGCGTCTGAAACTGGAAGTTGATATACTGGGATGAAAAATGAAGATTTTAAAAAAATTCTTTCTTGGCTTTCGCGAGTTTTAATTTGTCCGACTTGCCGCGGCCACTATTCTTCCGAAAGCACCCGTCTGATAAGCCAAAAAACCGACAGACAGCCGGACGAAAGTTCCGTTGTTGTCCATTCCGACTGCCGGAATTGCCGAACGAGCGTTACCTTTAATATTTCTCTGATCGGTTCGGACATGCTTTCTATCGGAACTATCTCCGATTTAACGGCTTCCGACGCCGTAAAGTTTCATCGGGCAAAACCGCTGTCTCCCGATGAAATCATAGCCGGCCACTTGTACCTCAGCAATTTTGAAGGCGATTTCGAAAAGGCGTTGGAGAAAACCCTCTGATTTTTTGAAGGTTTCCGTTGCATTATTAGACCCAAATCCAAGACATGAGTATTTGACATTTCGCGAAAATTTTGATACTTTACTGGAGTCGGTTAATTAATCAACCTCCCCTTACCCCTCCTTAGAAAAGGAGGGGAATAAATAGAAAATCATGAAAACAGCAATTAGTCTTCAAGCTGTTACCCGGACAGAAGCGGGTCGAAGAGTTAAAAAAATCCGCGACGCGGGCAAGATTCCGGCTATTCTTTACGGGCACAAGATAAAAAATCAGACTTTGGCCGTTGATAAGAAAGATTTTGAAAAAGTTTTTTCAAAGGCCGGAGAAAGCACTTTAATCGAGTTAGTTGTGGATTCTCAAAAACCGCGCACGGTTTTAGTTCACGATGTCCAACGGCATTTTTTAGGCAACCAGTTTACTCATATTGATTTTTACGAAGTCAATATGACGGAGAAAATCAGATCCAAAATTCCGATAGTTTTTTCAGGGTCAGCTCCCGCCGTTAAGGATTTGGGCGGTGTTTTGGTTAAAAATCTAGACGAGATAGAAGTTGAATCTTTGCCCGGCGATCTGCCTTCTAATTTTGAGGTTGATATTTCCAAATTAAAAACCTTCGAGGACGGATTTTCGGTTTCGGATTTAAAATACGATTCGGACAAGGTTAAAATCTTGGTTAAGACTGATGAAATTATCGTCAAGGTCACCCCGCCCAGATCGGAAGAAGAATTGAAGGGCCTGGAAGAAAAGCCGGTGACAGAGGAAGTTTCGGCTGTGGAGGGCGTAGAAAAGAAGGAAGAGGAAGAGGCTTCTGGTCCGGAAGCCGAGACAGCCCCGCAGAAGTCATAAAGCTGCGAATATCAGTAAGACAAGATTTACGCCTTTGCTCCAAAACCAGCTTTACACAGCTGATGGGAATCTTCGAGGGGTTGCCCCTCGAAGATTCCCATCAAAAAAGTAAACACGTAACTCCTATAAGAAATCAAAATGAAAAAAATCAAAAAAACTTTCTCTTCAAGGGGCCAGTCTAAAAAAAATATTAGCTGGTTGAAAAAAGAATGCCATATCGGGGTTACCGCGGCGGTTTTGCTTTTGTTTTTAACTTTTGCAATCGCGGTAGGCTTGTCCGCGGATAATATTTTTTTAGGCGGCCGTAGCGGCAACTCTCACCCCGCGGTTTTGCCCGGGGGGAGCGCGATGATGGAAACTTTAAGTTATCACGCCATTCAATCACCGGCGGATTTTCCGGAAAAGCTTTTAAAAAACAAAATCGGGGATTTTGTTTCCAGCCAGCAGATTTCCGACCGTAAAACAGGAACGCTAAAATTCGCCAGTTTTAAAAGCAGTTTGGGAAGTCAGGGACTCTTAGGTTATTATCGAGAATATTTGGCCGGCCAATCTTATCAGAATTTTGAAAATTTCCAAGGAGGCAGTACGAGGCTTTTGGCGCAGCGCGGCAACATAAGTTTAGATTTATATGTTCAGCCCGTTGCGGCCGGCAGTTTAGTGGCGATTTACTATCGGGTGATGAAATAGAACGTCTATTACACCTCAAATCTACGAATGAAAACAAATCTACAAATGGCTACGGATAATCTTTTTTAAGATTTGTAGACATTCGTAGATTTGTGCAGATTTCTAGATTTGAAGATAAAAATATTTTTAAATTTTAAAATTTATTATGGCTAATCTCAAATCCGTGAGCAAGTTTTTGCAGGAGTACGGCACGCCCAGCGCGATTATTGCCGGCGCTTTTGTTTTGTCGCTTTCCGTGATGACCAGCGCTAATATTGTGGTAAAGAATTTTAATCCCAGCGATGCCGCTGTTCGAGGCGCGGTTCAGAACGCTCAACAAGCCGGATCACAAGCGGCAAACACCCAGGCCAATCCCTCGGGCCCGATCAATGTTACCCCTCGCGTTTCCGCGATGGCGCAAGGCAGCGCGAGCGCGAAGGTTACGATTACGGAATTTTCCGACTTCCAATGTCCTTTTTGCGAGCAGTTTTTCAGCGGGAGCTATAAACAGCTAAAAGCCAAATATGTCGATACGGGCAAGGTTCGCATGGTTTTCCGCCATTTGCCCTTGGCAAGTATTCACCCCTACGCCCAGAAGGCGGCCGAGGCCGCGGAATGCGCGGGCAATCAGGGAAAATTTTGGCAGTATCACGACTTGCTTTTCGAATCCGCGAAAACTTCCAGCACGGCCCTGGCCGTCGATTCTCTGAAAACTTACGCGAAAAAATTGGGACTGAATCAAAACCAATTTAACACCTGTTTGGATTCCGGCGCTACAGCCGCGGTTATTAACCAAGACAAAACCGACGCGGCCAAGGCCGGGATTTCCGGCACTCCCACCTTTGTGATTAACGGTCAGAAAATTGTCGGAGCGCAATCGATGGCGGCTTTTGAAAATATCATCGAACAGGAGTTGAAGAAATAGGCTTCTAATCTACAAATTAAACAAATCTACAAATGTCTACGGATAATTTCTAAGAGAGTTTGCTGACAGCCGTAGGTTTTGAATTGCGGAGCTAGAAATCTTTGTCATTGCGAGAAGTCCGCGACGAAGTCGTCCCTTCGGGAGATGTCCCGTAGGGACACAATCCCGCGGAAAAGCGGCGGGATTGCCCGCCTGCCAACGCCCTATACTTCGTTATAGAGCAGCAGTGGAGTTCTTCCAAACCTCCCAATTTCTACCAAATAAGTGTGACGGCATTGGCGGGCAGGCCGCGCTCGCCTAGCGGCTCGCTCGCAATGACAGAAAAAGCGTTTTTTATCATTCAAATATGCCAATCGTTCGAAAGAAAAATAAAAAGATTATCTCTAAAAAACCTGCG
>JBBUGP010000097.1:0-3797 GCA_038077895.1 Patescibacteria group bacterium | reverse complement strand
GGCTTCGAGCAGACATTGCCGATCGCGGTTGTCGGTAAATTGAAGGCCGGTTTAGAACAAAAAGTACTGGCTTCGTCTAAAGGAATTTCATCCCTGCGGCCGCTTTACCCCGTTAGAGAATGCTCCGCGGCAAGCCGCTTGGTGAATTTTCCCCATGCGAGCACAGGGTTTAATGCCCCGTGCGAGTTCTCTAACGGGGTTTACGATTTTTCCAACAGCGAGGATTTGCGGCGGGTTTATAAATTTTACGTCAGTTCAAACCAGGCTTTAAAAAATCTGGAGCAATCGGGATGGTTTGAATATTTGCAGATGGACCGTCAGGTGATAGCCGGCGATATTATCGTTTCTGATCCGCAGTTCACACTCTCCGCGACGGATCAGGACAAGCAATGGTGGCTCTCCAAAATCAGAGTTCCTCAAGCGTGGGAAATCGGCCGCGGCAGTAAAACCATTACGGTGGCCGTAGTCGACACCGGCATAAACGGCCGGCACGAGGATTTAGACGACGGCCGAGTCGGCGCGGGCTTCGTAAATTATTGCCAAGCAACTGGCCAAAACGGACAATGTTCGGTGCATATCACAAGTTCAATTTCCGCTTCCCAAAATTCCGACGACAACGGCCACGGCACTCTTATTGCCGGAATTATCGGCGCGATTCCCAATAATGGCCGGGGACTTGCCGGGATTAACTGGGACGTTCGTTTGATGCCGGTGAAAGTCCTGGACAGCGCGGGCTTAGGCGTTTCTTCCGACGTCGCCGCCGGAATAGTCTGGGCCGCGGATAACGGGGCAAAAATCATCAATTTAAGCTTAGGCGGCGCCAGTCTGGAAGCCAACGCGGTTTTAAACGACGCGATCGCTCACGCTTTTAAACTCGGCGTTCTGCTGGTGGCCGCGGCCGGAAATGACGCGAGCCTAGTCGGCACGGACCTGGACACTTTGCCGGTCTATCCGGTCTGCGGCGACGCGGATACCAATATGGTCTTAGGGGTTGCGGCATCGGACTTAAATGACCGCAAAGCCGCCTTTTCCAATTACGGCCGTAACTGCATCGACTTGGTGGCGCCCGGCACCACCTACTTTAAAACCCGAGACGACCAAAAAGGCATCCTTTCGACCTATTTTGATCCTTCACAGCCAGGCAAAAATAATCTCTACGCGTTTGCCTCGGGAACTTCCATGGCCGCGCCGATGGTTTCCGGCGTCGCCGCCCAGCTTTTGGCTTTGCACCCCGATCTTTCCGCGGTCGCCCTGCGCGATCGAATTCGGGCTTCCGTGGATTTGATTGATCAAAACAATCCGGATAATTGCGGCGGGATAAATTGCACCGGAAGATTGGGTTCTGGCCGCTTAAACGCAGAAAAGGCCATGCAGACCGCGACCCTGGTAGCCGATACTTTAATCGGCGATCCCAGCGGAAGGATATATTTGATCAGCGACGGGGTTCGCCGGCTGGTGTCGGATTTTGTTTTGAAGCAAAGAGAATACAATAAAGCAAGTGCTAAATTCCTATCAGCTTCTGAAATTGAAGCCCTGCCTCAAGGCATGCCGTTGCCGCCGAATGACGGCACGCTCGTAAAATTGGAAAGCCAGCCGACGGTTTTTCTTGTTTCAAAAGAACTGCTGTTGCCGACGAGCTATTTGGTTTTCAAATCATCAGGTTATGATTTTTCTAAAATTATTGTTTTACCGGATGCGGAGGTCAGCGCCTATCGACAAGGGCCGCAAGCAGTTCCTGCCAACGGCGCGATTTTCAAACTGGAAGGCCAGCCGGCGGTTTATTTTTTACAAGAAGGCAAGCGGCGGCTGATCTCCCTGTTCGCTTTTCAGAGTAGGGGCTTGCGTTTTGAAGGCGTCACAACCGTGGAAGAGAATGAATTTAACCGTTATCCAGAAGATGAAAAAAATAAACTTCAGCCACCCCAAGACGGAGTTTTGTTGAAAAGTTCGGGCCCGGGCGTGTATGTGGTTGAATCCGGGCTTTTGCGAGAGCTTTCGGCTGAAAGTTTCCGCGCTCGCGGTTATCAGTTCTCACGCGTAAATACAATTCCGCAGTCGGAACTCGACGGTTATGTGAAAGGCGAGCCGATCCTAATCGTCGGCGGATAAAAAACTACGCTTTCCAGGCTCTTTCAAGGGGAATCCTCTGCCTCGACAAATCCTAGAAAGTTGAGAAAACTTCACAAACAAGGGGAACAAACTGTTTTTTGAGATATACTGGCAGAAGATTCCCCTTGAAATTAAAGTCGATTAGCGTTAAGCCAGAAGTCCTACAAGTAATAAAATTTTCCGATGCAAATTAAAAAATATTTTTCTTTTCTAATACTGATCTCCGTTGCGATTTTTCCTTTTACCACCCTAGCAGCCGATTTCAATCCGGGGCTTATTGTGGCCGATGAAAGTTTTGGCAATTACGAAGCGTTTGGTGGAGCAGAGGGCGTTCAAAAATTTTTAGAAATCCGCGGCAGCATGCTGGCCAACACTTCCCCGGACTTTTTAAAGAAGCTGAAAGAACCGGTTGATGTGAATCTAAAAAATCTTTTAGAGGATCCCAATGCGGGGTTAGGACGCTTACGCACGGCGGCGGAACTGATTTATGACGCGGCGGTTATGGCGAAAATCAACCCGCAAGTCATAATGGTGACTCTGCAAAAAGAGCAAAGTCTGATAGACGGCCAGTTTACCGATGAAAAAGTGCTGCAGAGGAGGCTGGATCGCGCCATGGGTTTTGCCTGCCCGGACTCCGGAGTTTGCGGTGATTTATTTTTGGGTTTTTATTTCCAGATTTTTGGCAACCTCGACCGCGAGGGTAACCGATATTTGGGAGCGGCGAGGAGTTTGTCAAAAAGTTTTTATTACGAAGTAAACGGGCAAGTAGTCGGCCGCGGGCCGATGATTGACGCCGCGGGTAAAACTTTCGGTTCTAGTCCCAAAGTCAGGAGTTCAAAAATCGGAGACACGATCACGGTTGACAACACCCAAGGACCGCCGAACAACGCTCCAGCCACTCAAACATTCACTATTCAAAACTCCGCCACCGCCGCCTTGTACCGTTACACGCCCCACGTATATAACGGCAATTATAATTTTTGGAAATTTTACCATCAATGGTTCAAATATCCCAATGGCAGTCTGATTAAACTACAAGGCGATGCTCAAGTTTTCTACGTCGATAACGGCCAGCGCCGTCCCGTCTCCGGCACGGTTTTAGCCAGAAGAAATCTGGATGTGACGAAGGCTTTTGTTCTATCACAGAAAGAATTTGATGAATACACGCTCGCCAAACCTCTGCCGCCCACGGACGGCACTTTGCTCTCGCCGGCGTCCGGCGGAGTGAAGTATCTTGTGGAAGACAGCCAGCTGCACAAAATTTCTGATTTCATCGCCGGTTTAAGAAAGTTGGATATTAATCAAACCGTTTTCCTGCCGGATTCCGAAGTCAGCACTTATGAAGTCGGGGCGGTTGCCTTACCTTTGGAAAACACCTTAATTAAAGCCAAAACCGAGCCGGTGGTGTATTTTGTCCAAGCTAAATCTTTGCGTCCGGTGAGCGGTTTTGTGTTTACGCAACGCGGCTTCAAGTTTTCTAACGTGATTGAGGCTGCCGATATCGAGTTGGCCGAAATGACCAAATCGGCCACCTTGCCGCCTCTTGACGGCACGCTGGTGAAATACGCCGCAAGTCCCTTGATTTACTATACCGCTTTGGGACAGAAATTCCCGTTGCCGTATTTTGTGTTTAAACTCCGCGGCTTTAAGTTTTCCTCGGTGGTAACTTTGGGCAACGATGAAGTTGA
>JBBUGP010000096.1:0-1011 GCA_038077895.1 Patescibacteria group bacterium | reverse complement strand
CCACCACCGCCACCACCCCCGCCACCGGCGGAACCGCCGCCGCCCGAGGCGCCACTGCCAGCCGAAGAAGAAAAGGCCGAAGTGAAACTGGACGCGAATGAGGCCGAGAACGCTGCGGCCGAAAAACCACCGACACCGTTAACAGAAGGACTGGCGGAGTGAACCGAACCAATGCTGCCATACCAGTTGGGTGGCGCCATAGACAGATGAGCGAAAGCCCGACCCCACTTCTTTTCCACGCTGAAAATAATTGCGTACGGCAAAAATTTCTCAAAGAGATCGGGAGTCAGATTCTGGAGACGATATTTCTCGGCGGTAGCGAGATAAAGTTTAAAGCCGAGCCAATCTTCTTTGAGAATCTGCCCCTCCTTGGAAAGTCGCGCTTCATATTTGATAAATGACCATAAGGCCAAACTAGCAACAACTATTGTCCAGATTAATAAAGCGGATTGAAAATTTAAAACAGCAATAGCTATGGTTATTGGAAGTAAAAAGAGCGACAAGAAAAAAAGGGTCGACCAAATTAAAGTTTTTTTAATTTCGCGCGTCGGCCCAATTACATAGGCCCCGGTCTCGGTTTCGATTTCTTGATATAATTCTTTTCGCAAATTCCGCAGAGCCAAGACAAATTCGCGTTTAGCCGCATTGCCGCGGTGGCGAAATTCTTTGGTGGAAAAATAACCTCGGTTGCCCAGTAAAAGCTCTAGAAATTTTTTCTCATAATCTTCGAGGGTAGCGTCCGCCGACGGCGCGGCGATTTTTTCAATCTGGTAATTAGTTCGGAACCAGCTTTTCTCTGCTGTAATTTTTACATATCCCCGCACGGCCAAATCCACGATTGTTGCCGGCCACGCTTTGTCCGTAATCTTTTCCTTCACCATCACCTCGGCCATGGCCGGACGGAGATTCTGCGGCGGTTCATACTGCGGCACGATTGTGCCGCGGCCAAAATTATATTTTTCCGTGCGATACCAAAAAATAAAACCGTAAATGAAAGCGCCGAGCGCGATG
>JBBUGP010000095.1:0-11731 GCA_038077895.1 Patescibacteria group bacterium | reverse complement strand
TTTTCCCGTCACGATTGTCCGCAACCCGATTGCCGCAAAAGAAACCTGCCGGGCTGGGAAATTGCTCGGTGAAAAAATAGTAACCGCGTAATTATTTTGATGGTGTTTGCCTTTACAAAAAGGTTTTTTGTTGCGATAATAAAGCCTGCCCTGCGGTAAGCCGCAGGGTATCGGGGAGGCTATGATGCGGAAACGTGTCCCGCTCAGCGGGATTATTTAAAACTCGACCTTCGGTCGATTGCATTAAACGGCGATAAGAATATAATCCTTAGCTTACTCTTTTCATGACGGCTTTTCCGCAAAAATACTGGCGCAGGAAAAAAAATTCCTGGGGATCGCGCGGCGACTATTTTAACCAAAAACGGCGCCTGCTTTTTGGCACGGGCCGGGCCTATTCCGTCCAGTTTGGCGGCCGGGGAAGCGGGGGAAAAAACAGCCTTTTCCATCGGATTTTCAGCTTCTTAAAAAACGGTTCCTGGGCGAAAAAACTTCTTAAATTCGGCGTGGCGGCCGCTTTGGTCGCCATGCTTTTCGGCACGGCGTTTTTTATCTACTTCTCCCGCGATCTACCCAGTCCGGATAAGCTCAACGCGCGCATTGTCACCCAATCAACAAAAATCTACGACCGAAACGGCCAGCAGCTCTACGACATTTTCGGCGAAGTAAAAAGAACGCTGGTGCCGTTTGAGGAAATTCCCCAGCACGTGAAAGACGCGACCGTGGCCATTGAAGACAAGGATTTTTACAAACACAGCGGCATCGATTTCACCCGGATACTTTCCACGGCGATTATCGATACGCTGACTCTTTCTAAAAAACAGGGGGCGAGCACCATCACCCAGCAATTCATTCGCAACGCGCTTTTGACGCGAGAAAAAAGATGGTCGCGCAAGATTAAGGAAATCGTGCTGGCTGTCCAGATCGAAAGAAAATATTCCAAAGACCAAATTTTGAGTTTGTATTTAAACGAAATTCCTTACGGTTCCAACGCCTACGGCGTGCAGGCGGCGGCGCAGTCATACTTCAATAAAAACGCGAAAGATTTGACTTTGGCGGAAGCAGCTTACGTAGCCGCCCTGCCGCAGTCGCCGACGACCCTTTCTCCCTACGGCCCCCACCGGGACCGGCTGGACGACCGCAAGAACCTGACACTGCGCTTAATGCGCGACCAGGGCTATATCAACGAAGAAGAGATGAAAGCGGCTCAGGCCGAAAAAGTTGCGTTTTCGCCGGTCCGCAATTCCATCAAAGCGCCGCACTTCGTGCTTTATATCGCCGATTTACTGGCGCAAAAATACGGCGAAACTTCCCTGCAAGAAAGCGGTTTACAAGTTACGACCACGCTGGATTGGAGCCTGCAGCAAGCCGCGGAGAACGCTGTGGCCGAATTCGCGCCAAAGAATGCCGAAAAATACAGCGCCAACAATGCCGCCTTAGTGGCCTTAGACCCTTTAACCGGACAAATTTTGGCCATGGTCGGTTCAAAAAATTATTTCGACGACGCCATCGACGGCCAAGTCAACGTCGCCCTGCGCCCCCGCCAGCCCGGTTCTTCCTTTAAGCCTTATGTTTACGCCACGGCCTTTAAAAAAGGCTATTCTCCGGCAAGCATGCTTATGGATGTAACCACGAACTTTGGGGAGTTCGGCGACTCGGATTACACCCCAAAAAACTATTCCGGCAAAAACTACGGGCCGATCTCCATGCGGCAGGCGCTTGCTGGCAGTTTAAATATTCCAGCGGTAAAAACCATTCTTTTAGCCGGGGTTAAAGATTCGATAGATATGGCTCATGATTTGGGCATTACCACGCTGACCGATGAAAGCCGCTACGGCCCTTCGCTGGTTTTGGGCGGCGGGGAAGTAACGCCGCTTGACCATACTTCGGCCTTTGCCACTTTCGCCAACGGCGGCGTGCGCAAACCGCCGGTGGGAATTTTGAAAATCACCGACGCCGAAGGCAATGTTTTGGAAGAATACCAGGACAAGGAAGGCCAGCAGGTGCTCGATCCGCAGATCGCCTATTTAATCACCTCGATTTTATCCGACAACGGCGCCCGTTCGTTTATTTTCGGCGCGAGAAGTTTTTTGGTTTTGCCGGACCGGCCGGTAGCGGCGAAAACCGGCACCACGCAGGAATTTCATGACGGCTGGACTATGGGCTACACGCCGCAGCTGGCCGTCGGCGTCTGGGTGGGCAACAACAACAATGACGCCATGAAGCCGGGCGCGGACGGCAGTGTGGTCGCGGCGCCGATTTGGAACGCTTTTATGAAAAAGGCGCACGAAGGCAAGCCGGCAATGCAATTCAAGCGCCCTGTCGATATTCGCGACCTAGCCGTGGATAAGCTCTCCGGCAAACTGCCCACCGAGTTCACGCCCGAAACCAAGCCGGAAATTTTCGCCAGTTTTGCCCTGCCGCAAACCTATGACGACGTGCATGTGCCGATTAAACTCGACAAAAACACGCTAGCACCGGCTGATGAAAACACCCCTCCGGGCAACGTGGTTATTCGGATGTATACCATCTTGCATTCCGAAAAACCCAATGACGCGGCTTGGGAAAATCCGGTCAGAGAATGGGCGCAAGCCAACGGCTACCCTTATCCGGAAGGCTATACGGGCATGCCCGGCTCCCAAAATGGCGCGCCAACCTTTATCACTCTAACCCAGCCGGCCGAAGGGCAAACCGTCACCAGCCTGCCTTTGACCATCGAGGCTATCGCCGCCTCTTCGGCCGGTATCAAACAAATCGCTTTTTATCTCGACGGCAAGGAAATTCTAAAACACGATTCCGCGGCGGCCAAACTTTTTTATTCCCAGCCGCAATCCGACGGGGAACACACCTTGACCGTGACGGCGGAGGACAGCAACGGCAACAAATCCTCGGTTACAAGGAAAATAACTTTCAAACTGGCGGATCAAAAACTGCTTTTGCTCGCGCCCAATTCCGGGGACGCGATATCTTTTCCTCTGCGCTTGACCGCTCGCGGATCTTTAAATTCCACCGAGGTAAAATTTTATTACCGCAAGCCGGGGCAGGAAGCAACGCTTGTGCCCGGACCGGTACTGCGCCAAAACCAGGATAACTCCGCCGATTTCAACTTGATTTGGGCCGAAGACGATAAGCCCGGGCCCGGAACTTATGAAATTTTTGCTGGAAATTCTTCCGGCGAACAAAGTAATGTTGCCAGCGTGACCATACCGTGACACTGAATCGGAAAATAAAGCTAGGGTTTGCGGCTGAATCTTTGAATCCCGCCATTTTCTGCCAGATGCGAATACGTCTTCGTTTCTGAGCAGATGGCAGAAAATGGCGGGATTGTAAAATTTCGTAATTAAAAGACCATGACCGTTTTTATTTTCATTTCCCTCGCCGTATATTTCCTGGTCATCCTGCGCAAACCGCATTGGGGAATTTATCTGATCCTGACGCTTTTACCCGCCTATCAAATTCGCTTCACGGTTTGGGGAGTTCCGGCGACCTTTCTGGAATTGCTGGTCTTAATCTTGGCCGCCGTAACCTTCTTGCATTTGGCCATCACTTGGGTGGAAACACGGACCGCTCCCATTTCATTAAGACTCTGGCGGCAAAATTTTGAACAGCTATTTTTTTTATTGTTTTTGTTTCTGGCCGCGGGCGCGGTAGCAGCAGCCGTTTCCCCATCCAGCCTTAAAGCCTTAGGCATCTTTAAAGCCTATTTCGCCGAAGGCTTTTTATTTTGGCTATTATTTATAATTCTGATCGACTCGAAAGAAAAACTTTACGGTTGTATGAAAGCCCTGGGTGTTTTAGTCTGTTATCTTGCCGGCTTCGGCCTTTACCAATTCTTCACGCTTTACCGCCTGCCGCCCGCCTGGTGGGGGCTGGGGCTGGAACCGCGCCGAGTGGTTTCGCTTTATACCTATCCCAATGCCGTGGCCTTGCTGATTACGCCAATTCTTTCACTCTTCACCGCCTTGCTGATTTTTTACAAAAATATTCAAGCTCAAATTTCTAAAAAGTTTCTAATCGTCACTCTGGCTTTGGGCTTGATTTTATTGGTTTTAACTTTCTCCCGCGGCGGCTGGATCGGTTATGCTTTTGCCGTATTGTTGCTTACGCTTTTTTCCCAATACCGAAAATATATTCTGGCGGCGTTGGCTATCGGTCTGGTAGTTATACTTTTGATTCCAATGTCCCGAAATCGCCTTCTGCCCGCCTTTTCCGGCCAAGACCCGGCTGGCAATGAAAGAATTAAACTTTGGCAGACCACCGGGCAAATTATCGCCGCCCAGCCGGTTTTAGGGGCGGGCTTAATGGGTTTTCGGGAATGGTACGGCGCGATGCGCCCGAATAATCACGACGAAATTTTAAACTACCCGCATAATTTCTTTTTAAACTTTTGGGTGGAAACCGGCTTGTTCGGCCTGCTTTCGGTTTTGGGAATTCTGCTTTGGACGTTTTGGGAAGGCTGGAAAATTTATAAAAGCCGGCCCGAATACCAAACGCTTATTCTGGCGGGCTTTGCCGCTCTCGCCGCGCTTTTGGCCCACGGCATGCTCGACGCGCCGTTTTTCAAAAACGATTTGTCGATTCTGTTCTGGTTTCTTTTGGCCATTGTGCCGGTTTTGAAATCGTTGGAGAAAAACCAAGCGATTTGAACGAGAAACGAGGATTCCCCTCGTTTTTTTGTTATGTCATTCCGGAAGCTCGAAAGGGCTATCCGGAATCTAAACAACCCATGATGGATAGTTTTTATTTGGGTGAAAAAGGTGTAAAATAAGAGCAGGTTTTAGGTACGTAATACTTTACGTAATATAATACGTAATACCTTTTGCCTGTCATTCCGGCCCACGAGCCGGAATCCATTCTAATCACTGTCCACTAAGTTCACTAATAACTAAACCCATGCCGACGCAAAAATACGCCAACCGCAATATCCGCAAACTGACCAAACTCGGCGGCCATTCTTTGGCCGTGACTTTACCAATCGAAATGACCAAAGCGCTGAAGTGGAAAGAGAAGCAAAAAGTGAGGGTGGTTAAAAAAGGACGAAAATTAATCATCAGCGATTGGAAGGGGTGAGTTCGGATCCCTTCTGCACCGCCAAGATAATTTGTTATCGAGGGCGACCCGTGTGCCCAAAGGCTCTAACATGAAGTATCCATTTGATTGCATCACTGATTTTATTTTTATCGAGAATCCTCCAATTGCTGCGGATATCATTATGATCCCCGGTGGAAGTCGGCCACAGCTAATGGAAAAGGTTTGCGAGCTTTACAAAAAGGGGTTGGCACCATACATACTTCCTTCGGGTGGCCAAAATAAAAAAATCCCCGAATGGAAAAGTGAATGGGAATTTTTACGGAATATTGCCCTATCTTCAGGGGTTCCTGAAAAAGCAATTCTCAAGGAAGATAAAGCACTGAATACGTTTGATAATGCAATTTTTTCTCGACAAGTGGTTGAGGCGGAACAAATCAGTATTTCAAAGGTCCTGTTTGTCTGTAAAGCCCATCACGCGAGGCGGGCACTGATGACCTACCAGACGGTTTTCTCTAACAATATCCAATTTATTGTGGTTCCGATTGTTGATGAGCGCGATATAAGGAAAGATAATTGGTGCCTCGATAACGCAAAGATAAAAATTGTAATGTCCGAGGTTGAAAAAATCGGCCATTACTTTCCGAAGTACATTCCTAACTGGGTTGCGGGGATAGTTTAAAAAAAGCCCGACCCGCTTGCCTCGAATTGCCTTCGGGAAAATCACTTAAAAAAACCTTTAAACATGTCGGAACTTTTGGTACCAGACCCGAGTACACCGCCAGATTACCAACTTTGAACCCCAATAAAATAGGGCTGAAAACGAACCACCTTTTCAAATTCTTTTTGAGCTGATACAATAGAGATAATATGTCTACACCTGTTTTTACCAAAACATTAGAAAGTGCGACAAGAAAGAAGATCGATTTGATTCTTGTTAATTTGGGTTGGAACACGGACGAAACTTCACCTGATTGCAATGTGTTTACAGAGAGTGAACGAGAAACGAGGATTCCCCTCGTTTTTTTGTTATGTCATTCCGGAAGCTCGAAAGGGCTATCCGGAATCTAAACAACCCATGATGGATAGTTTTTATTTGGGTGAAAAAGGTGTAAAATAGGGGCAGGTTTTAGGTACGTAATACCCCAGTAGCAGATCCGCCTGGCGTATCGCTACGGGGCAGGCATTACATAATACTTTACGTAAAGTGGTGAAAATTAAATCCGGCTTGGGGCCGGATTGTTTATGATATTAAACTTTGCATGAACTGGATTCCCGCCTTCCTCCTTCGCTCGAAGCTTCGGAAGGACACGGTCGCGGGAATGACAGGGTGGGCGGGCTCAAGGAAAAAATCCTAGCGAACCATGACCTCCCCTGACCCCTCCTCATGAGGAGGGGAATTTCTACTACGCTTTTAATTTAATCACGATTCGGCGTTCGGGTTCTTCGCCGATGCTTTCGGTGGCTAAATCGTCGGTTTTGGCCAAAAAGGAATGTATAACATAGCGGTCATAGCCGCTCATGGGTTTTAAAATCAGGGTTTGTTTGGTATCGCGCACTCGCGACGCGGCCTGGCGCGCCAGTTCGTTTAAAAACTCTTCGCGGTTTTTCCGGTAATCTTCCACGTCCAAAAAAAACTCCACCATCTGCTCTTCCGCGCCCAATTCCTTGCGCGCGAGCAGTCTGGCCAAATGCTGGAGGGCGTTTAAGTTCGCGCCGTGCTGGCCAATAAGCAAGCGCGAATCTTCCGTCTTGATGTTAAAAACCAAACTGCCGGCGCGGTCTTCAATTATAATAGAGCCTGCCACGCCAAGCAGGCCGAGAAGTTTTTGAATCTGTTCTTTAATTTTTTCCTGATTCGGCATAGTCTGACAGCTGACATTTGACCATTGACGTTTGACTAAAGTCAAATGTTAATTGTTACTTGTCAAAGGTTTCTTATTATCTCTCATTATAATGTATTGCTGGACGATTGAAAAGACCGTGGTTATCAGCCAGTAAAGCGCCAAACCGGCCGGCAGAGTCGCGCCGATCCAAACCGTCATCACCGGAAAAATATAAAGCATGGATTTGGACATCGAGGCGCTTAAATTCGCCGCCATATCTTCCGGGTTTTTGGAGCCAGCGACGGGTTTTGGCTGGAGTGAAATCATCATTTTACTCTGAAAAAACTGAAAAACTCCCGTAATTAGGGCCAAATACAGGTTGGGTTTGGAAAGATCCAAGAAGCCCATGGAAATGTGGTTGATGCTGCCGGGGTTGGTAATAAACGGGTAAAGACTTTGCAGGGCCTGGCCGTTTAAACCGGTAAAAAAAACTCGGTAGAGCGCGAACAAAATCACCAATTGAATAACCAAGGGCAGGCAGGAACTGAAAGGGTTAACCTTGTTGGTTTTATAAAATTCCATCTGCGCTTTCGCGTGCGCTTCCCGATCGCCCTTGTGCTTTTCCTTAAGGACTTGAAGCTGCGGCTGGAGCTGGGAAAGTTTTTTTTGCGCTTCCAGCTGATGTTTAAAAGAAGGATACAACAACAAGCGGATCAAAACCGTCAGGGCTACGACGGCCAGGCCGAAGTCGTGCCAAAAAAGATTATAAAAAAAGACCAGGAGATTTATCAAGGGCTGAACGAGTAAAGTATTATACATCCTAAAAAATTATTTCTTAACAACCGGGTCTAGGGCTGGACTGGCCCAAGGGTTACATCTAAAAATTCTCGCGGAGGCGGAAATTAAACCTTTAACTACTCCGAATTTTTCCACGGCCTCAAAAGCGTACTGGGAACAAGTGGGATGGTAGCGGCAAAAGCCATAAGGAAAAAGCGGTTTAAAAAAACCGTGATCGGGAGAAAAAGTTTTTTGATACAGCCGAATTAAGGCTAAAACAAGCAATTTCATAAGCCTTTTTTAGTTTTAACCGAATTTAACAGGTTGGCGGTTTTAAACAGAGTTATCGTCTGCCGCTCTAAAACTTCAAAGCTTTCCCCTAAGATGCGCGGGCGGGCAATCAACAAACAATCGTAGCCGGGAAAAATTGAAGGGATTGTCTGTCCAACAATGTTCCGCAGCCTTCTTTTCACTAAATTCCTTTTCACCGCCCTAAGGCTGACTTTTTTTGAAACCAAGAAACCAAAGCGCGATTGGCGAAATCCTGAATTTAAAAATTTCAACGCCAGAATCGGACTGCTTCTTTCCGCGCCGCGCCGCAACACTCTCCTGATATCGGTTTCTTTGTTTAAACGAAATAATTTCGGCAACATATTTTTTTAGGACTTACACTGTCCTAAATTAGACAGTTAGCCGCGCTCGTCCCTTACGCCTTCTGCGGGACAAAACTCTGCGCCCGCTGGTCGTGCTGTTTCTTTTCAAAAAGCCGTGCCGTCGGTTCCTTCTGCGTTTTTTGGGCTGCCAAGTTCTCTTTACCATACAATTTATTCTTTATGAGTAAATTATTCTCGGTTAATTATGAGTTTTCTACCGTTTAACTATAACGATTTCCTTGGGTTCTATCAAGGCCTCTTTGGGCGGACGCAAACAATCAACTGGTAATCCACAATCTATGAACAGGGTGCATCTCAAAACGGCTTAAATAGGCCATTTATATAAGATTTTACATGTTGATAACTTACTGGTAGAATAAGTGAACCAAGTAAAAACTCCTTGATCAAAAAAACAAAAAAGCGAATTTAACAGCCGTTAGCCGAAACTGACGAAAATTAAAACCAAAACAAGATTTTGAGCGGCTGGTTTTTTGTTTAAAAAAATTACAATTCGTTAGCAAAAAAGAAATTGCGCGCTTGCGCGCTTAAGTTTCTAAAAAATAAAATTATGATGAACAACGAACAGCTTTGGCGCGCCGTGTTGGGAAATTTGGAGCTTTCCTTATCAAAACCCAACTTCACGACCTGGTTTAAAAACACCTCCATTATGCAGAATTGGGGCAAAGGGGTGACTATCGGCGTACCCAACGCGTTTACCAGGGAATGGCTGCAGAATAAATATCACAAAAGGATTATTCAAGCGGTTCGGTCTATCGACCCGGAAATCCGCGAAGTAAAATACGAAATCGGCGCCAATACGGCAAAGATACCTTTACCGCAACAACGCACCGGGCCCGCAACCGCAGAGCAGCCAAAAATCGTCACGGATAGCGCGGAAACACAGGCCACCTACGGCCAGCTGAATCCGAAATACAATTTCAGCGCTTTTATCGTTGGGCGCACCAACGAGCTTGCCCACGCCGCGGCCCTGGCGGTGGCGGACAAGCCCGGAACCGCTTATAATCCGCTGTTTATCTATGGCGGGGTAGGTTTGGGCAAAACCCATTTGATGCAGGCGGTGGGCCATAAAATTTTACAAGGCTCCCCGCAGAATAAAGTTTTATACGTATCTTCCGAAAAATTTACCAACGATTTTATCCAAGCCGTAAAAGACGGCCGGGCCTACGATTTTAAAAATCGTTACCGCAATGTCGATATTTTGTTAATCGACGATATTCAATTACTTGCCGGAAAAGAGCAGACCCAGGAGGAATTTTTCAACACCTTTAACGCCCTCTATAACCGTAACAAGCAGATTATCATCACTTCCGACCGCCTGCCCAAAGAAATTCCTTCCATTGAAGAACGCTTGGTTTCCCGCTTTGAAGGCGGGATGGTGGCGGACATCCAATCTCCGGACTTTGAAACCCGCTTGGCCATATTGCGCGCGAAAACCAAGGAAAAAAATTACGAAATCGATCCCGAGGTTTTAAACTTCATCGCCAACGGCGTGGAATCCAATATCCGGGAGCTCGAGGGCGCTTTAAATCGTTTGATCGTCTATTGCCAAATCAACAATACCCAGCCGTCTTTGGAAAAAATCAAAGACATTTTAAACAGCGTCATTTCCCAGCCGAAAAAACGCGGTTTAACCGCCAAGAAAATCATGGAAACCGTCGCGAGCTTTTATAACGTGCTGCCGGAGGATTTGATCAGGCAGTCGCGGAAAAAAGAATACGTAAAACCCAGACAAATCGCCATGTTTTTAATCCGGCGGGAGCTGGAAATGTCCTTGCCGTCGATCGGAGATTTTTTTGGCGGCCGGGATCATACCACGGTAATTCACGCTATCGGCAAAATTGAAAATTGGGCGAAGGATAGCGACACGATAAAACAAGAGTTTGGACTGATTATCGACAAAGCGTGTTTATAAATTTTATAAACAATTGTGTCGGACAACCTGTTGGAAAGACCCTGACAACTTCTTTAATAGAAAAACACTCGCCCAACAATCCACACGCGACGCACAAACCCCCAACAGGTTGTATAAAATTTTAACCGGCACCGATCAAATTTTTCAGGCACAAACAAAGCTTCCCACATTTCCACAGCGCCTACTACTATTACTGTATTTAAAAAACTAGAAGATAATAATTAGGAACCTGTTTATAACTTCTTTAATTTATAAAAAATTCGATAGAAAAAACTTGTATCGAATTTCTCATCCCATATGAAAACTACTTGCACCAGAGAAAATTTAAAAAAAGCCCTGAACCTTACCTCGCGGGTCGTCGGCGGGTCGTCGGCCCTGCCGATTTTAAACAACCTGCTTTTAAAAACCGAAACCGGACAACTGGCAATTTCTTCCACTAATTTGGAAATTGCGACCCGGGCGAGAGTGGGCGGGCAAATCGACGAACAGGGCGAACTTACGGTCCCGGCTAAAACTTTGGCCGACTTCGTCAATAATATGGCCGACGAAAGAATATCTTTGGAAACGCGGGGCAACGACCTGTTGATTAAAACAGATTCCAGCGAATCGGTTTTAAAAGGCCTTCCAGCCGAAGAATTCCCTTTAATTCCGGAGATAAAACCAACAGCCGCGACCGCCATGAAATCCGCGATTTTAGGCGAAGGTTTATCACAAGTCGCCTTCGCGACCGCGGTTTCGGAGACTCAACCGGAATTGGCCGGCGTCCTGTTTCATTTCGAAGGCAAGGAATTGCGTTTGGCTGCAACCGACCGATACCGGCTGGCCGAAAGGCTTTTGGAAACAGATCGGGCGGTGAAGCAAACATTTAAAATTATCGTGCCCAACCGCGCTGTCTCGGAATTGGGCCGGATTTTATCTTTGGATAACGGTACGGTGGAAATTCAAATCTCGGAAAACCAGATTCTTTTTCAAACCACCGGCGCCGAGCTTATCTCCAGGTTGATCGAAGGGCAATATGTTCCTTATCAGGAAATTGTGCCCAAAACTTTTTCCACGAATATTGTTGTTTCAACGGAAGAGTTTATTTCGGCGATTAAACTTTCCGGGCTTTTTGTGGCCGACAGCAATAATATTGATTTGGAAATAAGCCGCGATAACCAAAACATCACCATTCGGTCATCCTCGCAAAAATTCGGCACCAACACCACCCACACCAAAGCCGAGGTGGAAGGAGAAAATAATCGGATCGTGTTTAATTATCGTTACGTCTTGGATTGTTTAACCCGCTTAAACAGTGAAAAAACGGTTTTGAAAGTTGTTAACAGCAGTTCGCCGGCGATGTTGGGGCCTTGGAAGAAGGAAGGGTATCTTTATTTGGTAATGCCGATAAAGGTCTAGAAGCAGTCTCAAAATCTCGTAATCTATCATTCCCAACCAGACCGGGAATCTAAGTAATTCAACCCGAAAGTTCTGTTTAGATATTTATGAAAATCCAAAGGCTGAAAACCACGAATTTT
>JBBUGP010000094.1:11404-15613 GCA_038077895.1 Patescibacteria group bacterium | reverse complement strand
ATCGTCCCGCGCAGTTCGGAAGACATACGGGGCGGGGCAGCGGCGGCTGCCGAGGAATTTAATTTCATTATTTCCCGTTGAATTTCCTCCAATGTCACCCCGGCCTTTAAAATCACTTCCGAGGCCAAAGAGCTGGTTTCGGAGACAATTCCAAAAAGCAGATGCTCGGTGCCAATTGCGGCGACTTTGGATTTTTCCGCCATTTTTTGAGACGTGACCAGCGCGGCTTTTGCCCGCGTGGAAAATCTTTCTAAAATGGTTGAAAAATTGGACATATTGTATAGAATTATAAAACCACAGTATAATTACTATACTAAATCATTGAGCGGCTATCAAGCTCATGGAAGACAGCCAAGCTTACGAGTTGGCCTATAATCAGGCCATAAAATATTTAAACGTGCGTCTGCATACGGTAGGCGAGCTTTTTGATAAGTTGAGAAAAAAGAAAGTTTCCAAGGATTTGGCCGTGCGGGTTATCCGGCGGCTGGAGGAAATCGATTTTCTAAACGACCAGCGTTTTGCTCAGATTTTCGTGGAAAATCTGAAGCGCTACAAAAGCTTCGGTTATTATGGGATTAAAGCTAAGCTGATGCAGCGGAAAATTCCCTCCGAGATTATCGTAAGCGTTCTAGAAGAGTTTTTACAGGTGGAAGAAGAGATGGCTGTGGCAAAAAGATTTTTGGCCAAGCTAAAAAGACAACAGCGCGAAGGTTACGCAAAATTGAGTAGAAGTATGGCTTCCAAAGGTTTTCGGACGGAAGTAATAAGAGAAGTTTTAAAGGAAATTCCTGGTTAGCAAAAAAACTAGATAAATTGACATAGATGACAAAGATGCCCTTTGCAAAATTTACAAGGGGCATCTTTGTCAATGAGATTCAGATCATCCCAAATTCATTTCCCGCAGACGCCTGATTCTTTCTTCAATCGGCGGGTGAGTGTTAAACAGACTCGCCAGCCAACCGGTTTTAGGCCGGCCGTCGCTGCCTTTTAAGGGGCTGACGATATACATATGCGCCGTGGCCTTGTTGGCCGCTTCCAAAGGCTCCTGGTCTGCGGAAATTTTTTGTAGGGCGCGCGCCAAGCCTTCCGGGTAGCGCGTCAAAAGCGCCCCGGAAGCGTCGGCCAAAAATTCTCGCTTGCGCGAAACCGCTAATTTTATCAAAGTAGCGATAATCGGAGAAAGGATAGCCAAGATCAGGCCGATTAGGGCCAGCACGCCTTGGATTTGTCCCCCGCCTTCCCGGCCACCTTTTCTTCGTCCGCCAAAAAATGACCAGCGCAACATCCAGTCGGCCAAAAGCGTTACGGTGCCGACTAAAACCACCACCAAGGTCATCACGCGAATATCATAGTTGCCGATGTGGGAGAGCTCGTGGGCAATCACGCCTTCCAATTCCACCTTCTCCAGTTTTTGCAAAATTCCGGTGGTGACGCAAACCACGGCGTGGGCCGGATCGCGGCCGGTGGCAAAGGCGTTGGGGGCGGTGTCTTCGATAATATAAATCCGGGGCGTAGGCAAGCCGGCTGCGATGGTTAGGTTTTCGACCAGCCGGTAAAGCTCGGGGTTACTTTGGCGATCAACGGGTTTGGCCCGGGATAAAGCCAAGGTGATGGAATCGGAAAAGTAATAGGAGACGAGGGCGGAGAACGAACTAAAAATCACGGCGAACACCAAAATTCCCGGGTTGTCGTAGGCAAGCGAAAATACCCAGCCCAAAGCGATGATAATCAGCAAGAAAGAAAATATCAGAATCCAGGATTCGCGTTTATTGTGAGCGATTTCGGTGTAAGTCAGCATAGCAAAAAAACCTTGACCTTTGACAGATGACTTTTGACTTCCTGTATTTACAGTCAGTTAATTGTCAAAGGTTTAATGTCACATGTTAGAAATTCACATTCACCGGCTGGCCTTCCGGACCTTTTTCGTCAATGTCGAAAAAAGCGCGGGCGGCGAAGCCGAAGGCGCTGGCTATGAGGTTGGTTGGAAACACTTGCAGCTTGGTATTGAAGTCGCGCACGTTGCCGTTGTAAAAGCGCCGGGATGCCTGAATTTTATCTTCCGTGTCGGTTAAGTCTTTTTGCATCTGCATAAAGTTCTGGTTGGACTTTAAATCCGGATAGCTTTCGGCCACGGCGAACAAACTTTTTAACGCTCCGGAAAGCATATTTTCATCCTTCAGCCGCTCTTCCATCGACCCAGCGTTCATTGCCATGTTGCGGGCTTTTGTCACGTTTTCCAAAACCGATGATTCCTGTTTGGCATAACCTTTGACGGTATTGACCAGGTTGGGAATCAAATCGTAGCGGCGTTTAAGCTGGACTTCAATGTCCGACCAGGCTTCGTCTACGCGATTACGCGAGCGGATGAGCGAGTTGTAAACTCCGATCAGCCAAAGGACCAGCGCCGCGATAATGATTAAAATTGTCCATTGCCACATAAAATTGCTCCTTTTGCCCCTTGTTTAAAGGGGATTAATACTACTTATTAGAGTATATCAGAAAAACGCCTCAAATACAGCAAGTGACTGGGAAAAATTGCGGAATTTGACGGATTTCGCTATAATTTTCTTGTAAGAGGTCATTTTTTCAAAGGGGAACCCTTGCGTTCGATTGTTTTGTTTTTTCCCGATACTTCCGAATCTTTAGTGCCCTTTTGATTTTAGAAAAGTTACCTACGCAAAGGTTCCCCTTTGAAACGATAAATTTTATGCTGACTAAAGAAGAAATCGAAAAAATTGCCAGTTTGGCGCGGATCGCTCTATCGGAGAAAGAAAAGCAGCGTCTGGTTTCGGAGTTATCTTCGGTTATTGATTATTTTCAAAAATTGCAGCAAGCCGATACCTCCGGTGTGGATTTAAATTTAACCGAAACGGAAACCACCAACGCGACGAGGGCCGACAAAAAAATCCGAGGCGAAAATCAGCAAAAAGTCCTTGCCAACGCGCCGATGCGGGAAGAGAATTTTATTAAGGTAAAGTCAGTCCTTTAATTTCAAATCTACGAATCTGAACAAATCTACAAATGTCTACAAATCTGATTGAAGATTATTTGCAGCCATTTGTAGATTTGTGCTTATTTGTAGATTAGAAGTTGGTGATTAAGCTTATGGATTTAACTACTCTAACAATCAAAGAAGCGCGGCGCTTGCTTGCGAGCCGGGAAATTTCGGTAAGGGAGCTGGTGGAGGCGTCGCTTGACCGGATTGCTAGGCTTGAGATATCAGTCCATGCTTTTTTGCATGTTACCGCGGATCAAGCGAGAGCGGAGGCGGAAGCAGCTCAAAAGCGCCTGGACGAAGGGAAAACGCTAACGCCGCTTTTGGGAATTCCAATGGCTCACAAGGACGTTTACTGCACGGAAGGAGTTGAGACTACCGCCGCCTCAAAAATTTTACAAGGCTACATCCCGCCTTATAACGCCACAGTTGTTGCGCGGCTGAAAGGCGCCGGCGCGATTTGCGTGGGCAAGGCGAATTGCGACGCTTTCGCGCACGGTTCTTCAACGGAAAATTCCGATTTCGGCCCTTCCAAAAACCCTTATGATTTGGATTTTGTGCCGGGCGGTTCTTCCGGCGGTTCGGCCGTCGCCGTGGCTTGCGGCGAAGCGCTGTTTGCCACCGGCACCGACACCGGCGGCTCGATTCGCCATCCGGCCGGCTTTACCAACCTTGTCGGCTTAAAGCCAACCTACGGCCGGGTTTCGCGTTTTGGCGTTATCGCCATGGCTTCTTCCACCGATTGTCCGGGACCGATGGCAAAAACCGTGGAAGATTGCGCGCTCGTGCTTTCGGCCATGGCCGGCCACGACGGCCGCGATTCCACTTCCTCTCGCCGGGCAGTGCCGGATTACTCGGCCGGTTTGGGAAGCGGGGTTAAAAATTGGAAGATCGGCGTGCCCAACGAATTTTTTAGCGGCGGCATGCATCCGGAAGTGGAAAAACTCACCCGCGCCGCTATTTTAAAGTTTGAAGAATTGGGCGCGGCCGTTGAAGGCGTCAGCCTGCCGAATGTCGAATACTCCATGCCGGTTTATTATATCGTCCAGACTTCCGAGGTCAGCTCGAATTTGGCCCGTTATGACGGCATTAAATACGGTTTTTCCGTGGAACGGGAGAAGAATTTCCGTGGCAGCCTTTTGGAAGTTTACGAAGAGTCCCGCGGCCGCGGATTTGGCGCGGAGGCCAAGAGGCGGATTATGCTGGGCACTTAC
>JBBUGP010000094.1:0-11304 GCA_038077895.1 Patescibacteria group bacterium | reverse complement strand
CCGCGGCCGCGGATTTGGCGCGGAGGCCAAGAGGCGGATTATGCTGGGCACTTACTCGCTTTCTGCAGGCTACCACGACGCTTATTACAAAAAAGCTCTGCAGGTGCGGGAGCTGATTAAGCGCGATTTTATCAAAGCGTTTGAAAAATACGATTTAATGCTCGCGCCGGTCAGCCCGACTCCGCCTTTCCGCTTCGGCGAAAAGGTTAATGACCCATTGGCGATGTATCTTTCCGATATCTATACCACAACCATTAATTTAACCGGCAATCCCGGGTTATCGGTGCCTTGCGGGTTTGCAGGCTCGCTTCCGGTCGGCCTGCAGATTATCGGGCCGCATTTCGGCGAAGAAAAAATTTTCCAGGCCGCCTACGCATACGAGCAAGCCACGGAATTCTATAAAACAAAGCCGAAGATTTAAACTTCAAAGCATAGAAAATGATCCGTCGTTGCGAGGAGTCCGCGACGATAGCTCTCCCGTGGAAAAGCATCGGGATTGCCGCGCTCGCCTACTGACTCGATCGCAATGACGCCTTAAATTTAAAATTAATTTAAAAAAAGAAAATTAAATTTATGAAAAAAAAGTTGTTTTTCAGTTTCTTGATTGCTTGGGTAATTTTGAGCGCCCTTGCCGCTCCGGCCATACAGGCCCAGACCGGTGGAGGGAATGTCGGTAACACCGGCGGAGCTTCTGGTAATGTTGGTCCCGGAGCCGGACCCGGCGCGTCAGTTGGCCCGTGCGCTTCCTCCCGAAACATCGGAGCTTGCATTGTGGAAATATACAAATGGTCTTTAGGTATCGCCGTTTTGCTTGCCCTGCTTATGATTATCGCCTCCGGCTATATGTATATGACCGCCGGCGGCAACGCCAGCCAGGTTCAATCGGCGAAAGAAATTTTTGCCGGCGCGTTCATCGGCATAATCGTGCTCTTCGCGGCCGTGGTGATTTTGCGCACGATTAATCCGGACTTGGTAAGTTTCCCGGACTTGAATTGGGGAAATTATTTCCGTAACCCATAAATTATTGAGAAGGATTGCAATTTTATGAACTATTCGCCCGTCATCGGTTTGGAAATCCATATCCAGCTGAAAACCCGTTCGAAAATGTTTTGCGCCGATCCGAACCAAACCGAAGACATCCCCCCCAATACGAATATTTGTGAAGTCTGCACCGGCCAACCGGGCAGTCTGCCCGTGGCAAATCAAGAAGCCATTGAAAAAGCGATTTTGATGGGCCTGGCTTTGAATTGCGAAATACCAGAATATTCCAAGTTTGACCGCAAAAATTATTTTTATCCCGACTTGCCCAAAGGCTATCAGATCTCCCAGTTCGACCGGCCGCTCTGCGGGAAAGGAAAAATGGAGTTGGCAGCGTCTGACAACCTCTCTCCCGCCGAAGACGGCGGCGCTCGCTCCTTGTCAGGAGAGAGTAAAGCTGAGGCTCGCTCCGCTCGCACCATCCGCATCACCCGAGCCCATTTGGAAGAAGACGCCGGCAAACTTATCCATCCGGCACATGCCGCTTACTCGCTGGTGGATTTAAACCGCGCCGGCGTGCCGCTTTTGGAAATCGTCACCGAGCCGGATTTTAAAAGCCCGGCGGAAGCGAAACAATTTTTGCAAGCTCTGCGGACCACCGCGCGCTATTTGGGAATTTCTGACGCTGATATGGAAAAAGGCCATCTGCGCTGTGATGCCAACATCTCTCTTAAGGCCGTGCCGGAAGGAAGTGTACCGTCCGATTTGCCCTTGCCCGATTACAAGGTGGAGATAAAAAATATGAATTCTTTTAAGGCCGTAGAAGACGCGCTTGCTTTTGAAATTGAAAGGCAGACTGACGAGCTTTCGGCTGGAAAGAAGTTAAACACAGAAACCCGCGGTTGGTCCGACGCGAAAAGATCAACCGTCTCGCAGCGGATCAAGGAAGGCTCGGACGACTATCGATATTTTCCCGAACCCGATCTGCCAATTTTGCATTTTAAACCGGAGTTTGTGGAAGATTTAAAAAGAAAGTTACCCGAGCTGCCCCAACCGAAACTTCAACGGTTTTTGGCCGAATACAATCTTTCGGAAAAAATCGCATGGCAGTTGGTCGAAGACAAGGATTTGGCGGAATATTACGAAGGCATAGTTTCGGATTTGAAAGAATGGCTTTTGGCGGAAAAAATCGTTGACCCCGAAGTCTTGAGCCGGACCATAAAAGAGGCGGCCAATTGGTGCGTAGGCATTTTTACCGAACTTTTAAACCGCGCCGGATTAAGCCCGCAGGATTCGAAAGTTACCGGTGAGAACTTCGCCGAGCTTTTGAAGATGATCGAAAAAAATGAAGTGTCCAAAACCGCGGCCAAGCAGGTTTTCGCGCAAATGTTCGAGACAGGAGACGACCCGTCTAACATCGTCAGCGCCCGCGGACTGGCGCAGGTGAGCGACATCGCCGCTTTGGAGGCGGCCGTGGAAAAAGTGGTGAGCGCCAATCCGAAGGTTGTCGCCGACTTTAAAGCCGGAAAAAAACAGGCCGTGGGATTTCTGGTGGGCAAGGTGATGGCCGAGACCGGCGGGCAGGCCAATCCCAAAATTGTCAACGAGATTTTGCGGAAGAAACTGTCGTAACCTATTAATTTTTGTTAATTTTTCTGTCTACAAATGGTCGCTATAGCGACCGTTTGTAGACAATGAGATTCTGCTGTTGCAATCCACCACTATCATACAAGATTGTATGATAGTGTTTTTTGAGAAAAAAAACGGGCTTTCCTTTCCGAAAACTCGCTTTTCTAAACGGCTCAAACAGCCAAATGAGCCGTTTAGAGGTATGTTTAGGTGGGATTTCTCCCTACCAAACCTCACCTCCTTCGTATTCCAAGCAAGGATCCTCGAAAGTCGGCGGCACTTCCGCTGATTTCGGCTGTTCGTGAGTGTGAGCGGTGTTCTAGAGAAAGACCTCCTCTAGTCCCATGTGTCCGAAATTCAGCGCCGTTGCTTGAAGCAGTTCGTCTTCTGGCGTGTCGTCCGGCAGGTTGTCAGGGGGATTTTCATCGATCCCAAAAACCAGCGTTTCGCCGGAGACGTGGATTTCGTCTGGGTGGTTCATCTAGCCTCCTTATATGAACATTATAGCTTAAGTAGGAATTTCTCAATCAGATTTTTGGCCTGCTGATAATTTTTTATCCAGCGGATTTTATGGTTGCGTCGAAACCATGTTTTTTGTCGTTTGGCGTAATGGTAGATGGAGTTGACGCAACGCTCGATCATTTCTTTTTTTGCCAGCTTACCGGATAAGTATTGGCGGATAATCGGATAAGCCAAGCCGATTTCGGCAAGGCGTCTGGCGCTGACTTTTGAAGTCAGTTTTTTTGTTTCGGCCACAAGGCCTTGTTTTAGCCAGCGTAAGAAGCGTTTATGGATTCTTTTTTTTAGCTCGGCATTGGGCAGGGTTAGGCCGAGGTAGAGAACTTTCCGCGACAAGGACTGCCCTTGTCCGGGTAATTGTCCGGGTAAGGGCAGTCCTTGTCGGGCAGAGGCGATTTCTATGGCGCGAATCAATCTTCTTTTGTTGTTTTTATCGATCGAAAACGCGCGGACCGGATCAAGTTTTTTTAGTTGGGTGAAAAGTTCAGCAACGGTTTTTTTGACAAGTTTTCGGCGTAAGAGGGGATTGGGAGGGATGTTTGGAAGCAAGGCTGGATTCAGCGCCGCGTCGATCCAAAAACCCGTGCCGCCACAGATGATGGGTAGCCGGTCGCGCGCTTCGATTTCATCAATTTTCTTCTTTGCCAGTTTCGCAAAATCCGCCGCGGAAAAGGCTTTTTGGGGCGGAAGAAAGTCCACGCAGTGGTGGGGCACGCCCTTATAAACAAAAAGCGCGTAAAAATCGCGGCCGCGATTTTTAGCCGCCTTAGCATTTTTTAGCCGAGGATTTTTTTTCCATTTTCCCAGCACCTTCGCCGTGCCGATGTTAAGGCCTTGGTAAATGGCGCGAGAATCGGCGGAGATAATTTCGCCGCCGATTTTATTGGCGAGTTTCGCCGCCAGCTCGGATTTTCCGGTAGCTGTGGGACCGACGATTGCGATTAGTTTTTTATCGTGGTAGAATTTCATTATTCATTAGGAGGACTTTGACCTTGAGTTTACTCAAATTTCTTGAGGAACATCTGGGAGTCGTGACATTCCAGCAGGCTGAAGAGGCCTTGGATTTACGGCCCCAATTACGGAACTTGATCGATTGCCGGAAGGCGATGTGGAAGCGATTTCAATTCTCCCTGCCGGTCTTGACGCTGGCGTGCGCAGTTATTTTCTAATGAGGCGCGACGCTGCCTTGGGCTGCTGGATCTAGCGGGTCTTCAAAATCAAACCTGCCGCGTGGCGGGGTGGTTTTCTCAAAGCCGCGCCGTGCATTTTCATGCGCGGGCGTTTTTTTATTTCCCGCCGCTTCGCGCGAGTGGTGTATTCTTCAGTTGCAATTTTTTTACGCATGCCTTTATACTTTATACTTTATACTTTATACTAACTCTATCATATGCTAAAGAAACTGTTAATCATCGCGATTGCGACAATAGCGGTGCTAGGAGTGGCGATTTTGATTTTCCGCAATCAATCAGTCTCACCACTAAGCACGGTTTACAAACTGAAGCTGGCCGGTGAATGGCTGGATGTGAATTTTTTAACCTTTGGCGCGCCGGAAAAACAAGTCAAGCATCTGGTTTTCGCCCAAAGAAGATTGGACGAGTTTAAAACTATCGCCGGCGAGGCAAGTACCTTTCATATCGGCACCGATTATAAAAAGGGTTTGGAATATGCGAAAAGTTTAGACCAGCCGCTTATTGCTTTAAGCCAGTCCTATAAAACCGAGCTGACCCGCGCGTATTTTATGGCCGAACAATTGGCGCTTTTGGATCATAAATTCATTCCAATGATAGAAGAGGTGTATAAAGTTTCGTTTCAAGCCTTTGAAAAACTTGTGGGAACGGAAGACTTGCAAGCCTACCGGCAATTATTTGAAGCCACAGCCCAAGAATACAACAGGCAGGCGATAAAGAATCTCTTACAAAAACATCAGGACGCGCCGGAAGACACTTTGAGATATAAGTCGCTAGTTGAGCTCTGGCTTGGGCCGATTGAAACGAAAAAAAATTCGCTTACACCTGATGAGCTTCAAACTTTAAACAAAGCCAAACTGATTCTGTCGCAAGGCCGCGAAATCGAGTGGGCCTATGATTTGTTGAGCAGTATAGGTTTTTGATTACGCGATCCAACAAAACAAGGGTTCCCCTTGTCATAACAAGGGGAACCCTTGTGATACGGAAAAAACTACTTCTTTCCTTCAATTTCCTTTTGCAGTTTTTTTAAGAAGGTTTTTAGCGCCACGGTGGACTGTTTTTTCTCCCCGCGTTTGCGGACGTTGATTTTTTTGGCTTTTTGCTCTTTTTCCCCGACCACGATCATATAGGGGATTTTTTGCATTTCCGCGTCGCGGATTTTCCGGCCAACCGATTCGGCGCGATGGTCCAGCTCGGCCCGGATCCCGGACTTTTTCAGTTCCTCTACGACCTTGCCGGCGTATTTATTGAATTTGTCGGAGACGGGCAGAACGGTTGTCTGCACCGGGGCAAGCCAGGTTGGAAAAGCGCCGGCGAAGTGTTCGATTACGATGGACAGAAAACGTTCGATTGAACCCATAATCGCGGCATGAATCATTACAATGCGCTCCTCTTTGCCCGTTTCGTTGATGCAAGTCAGGTTGAACCGATCGGGCATATTCATATCCAGCTGAATTGTTGCGACTTGCCATTCCCGTTTTAAGGAATCGGTCGCCATAAAATCAATTTTTGGGCCATAGAATGCGGCTTCGCCGATCTTATCACTTTCTTCCCGCCAAACATTTTTAGCTTCCATCACTTTTTTAAGGGCGCTTTCTGAGCTTTGCCACTGGCGATCGGTACCAAGATAATTTTCTGGATGGCGAGGGTCTCTTCTTGAAAGTCGGACTTCTAGTTTAAACCCGAATGGCTTATAGAATTTGTCAATAATGTCCCATATTTTAGAGACCTCGGATTGAACGTCTTTCAGCATACAGAATACATGAGCATCGTCCTGCGTGATGCTTAACACGCGCGCCAGTCCGGAAAGTTCGCCGCTCTGCTCGTCGCGATAGACCATGGTAGTATTGGCGTAGCGTTGCGGAAGGTCGCGATAACTCCATTTTCTGCGAGCGTAAATTTGCGTATGGTGCGGGCAGTTCATGGGCTTCATGACGAAGAGGTGGTCTTCGCGCGTGTTAATCTTAAAAAGATCGTTTTGGAATTTCTGCCAATGGCCGCTAGTCTCAAACAGCCCTTTTTTGGTAATGTGGGGAATTTCGACTTTTTCATAGCCGTATTTTTTTCGCAGTTCCCAAACATAAGCGTCCAGAGTTTCGCGTAGAATTGTGCCTTTTGGCGTCCACAACGGCAAACCCGGCCCGACTAAATCGGAAAAAGTGAACAGGTCAAGTTTAGTCCCAAGAATTTTATGGTCGCGTTTTTTGGCTTCCTCCAGTTGTGCCAGATACTCGTCCAGCTCCGTTTTTGTCGCAAACAGTGCGCCATATACTCTTTGCAGTTGATCGCGTTTTTCGTCGCCTTTCCAATAGGCGCCGGCGATGTGGGTGAGTTTAAAGGCGCCGGCGGGAATTTCTCCGGTGGATTTCAGATGGCCGCCGCGGCACAAGTCGGTAAAGTCGCCGACGCGGTAAAACGTTACTTGGCCGAGCGGAGTGGAAGGGTCAATAGCGGCGCGGTCGCCTTTGTGAATTTCTTCCAGCAGTTCAACTTTGTATTTTTGGCCGGCTTGTTTGGCGGCCGCGATAGCTTTATCCATTGGCACCAGAATTTTTTCCATCGGCAAATTTTGGCGGATAATTTCCCGCATGGATTTTTCCAAAGCCGGCAGGTCTTGCGGCGTCAAAGCTCGGGGCAGATCGAAATCGTAATAAAAACCGTTTTCGATCACCGGGCCGATGGCGAAGCGGGCGTTTTGGAACATTTTTTTGACGGCGAGCGCTAAAACATGGGCGGCGGTGTGGCGCGCGGCGTCGAGATCTATGGTTGGCGCTTTGGCGGCTGGTTTTTGGTCTTTGGTTTTTTTTGCGGATTGTTTGGGCATCGGAGTGAATTTAAAAATAAAAAGCCTAAACTGATTAGTTTGGCTTTGGGGCCCTGCGTGCGAGACGGAGGACGGTTCCACCCAAATTCTCTTTCCCCCTCCCTGCCTTGCCGGCAGGCAAGCTGCCCGACCTGTCCGCCGAAGTCTTGACGAAGGCGGAGGAGGGGCTAGGGGAGGAGGGAGTACTTCATTACTTCGATTTAACGTCTCGAAGCGGCGGACAGCGCTCCCGCCCTGGGGCGGAATTCCCGGTTGGTGAGGCCGAGTGTGGCGTTGTCAAAAAATCTTACAGATATGATTATAGTCTGATTTTTTAGTATGGTCAAGGTTGACAAAATAGAAGGGATTTGTTATATTGGAACATCTTGAGAACAGTGTGCGAGGAGGAAAAATGAGTAGTGTAGCCAGTCGCGTTGTGGAAGGCAACCCAGAGGATGACTTAACGATCGCGGCTTCCATGGTTTTTGGCATCCCGCTGGTGCCTACGGACGCGATCGCGGTTTTACCCACGGGAATGGGCGAGCCGTGGCGCGTTTGCGACGCCATAAACCTCTGGCAGGAAAGCCGGGCCAGCGCCGGCTATCGTTTCCTGCTGATTCCAGGCAATAACCCGGACGAGCCATTCACCAAGGATCATACCTTGGTAACACTTACACGGCCGCCTTACAATCTGCGCAAAACGCGCGGAGTCGTTTTGACCCAGTATGCGCAACACACGCCGGAGCAGTGCGAATGGATTCTGGAAAGGGCATTGGAGCGATCCGTGGACAGCATCACCCTTTGCGGGCCGCAATACCATTTGTTCCGGGGGTATCTGACGTTTGTTCGGGCCATGATTCGTGTCAAGGTTCGAATTCCTTTAATCCCGAGGCCGACGCCGGTTTCGCCGCAGGCAATTACCGCGATGACCAAAGTCTCGGCGTGGGAGATGGCGCGGGCGGAACCGGAACGGATTCGCGAATACAGGCCACGAGACGTCGCGACATATCTGGAGCTGAGGGAATACCTCAATTGGCTCTGGGAACAGCCGCCGTTGGCGGAAATTTCCGGCCGCTTACTGACCCGCTAAGCGCCGTCGAAGACGGCGCATCCACCGGACCCACGCGGTTCGGTTTTTTTATTTCTCCACTTCCATAAAAGAAATTTTTTTACAAAATAAGCGATAGCGTAAGTTGAAAAAATAATCACGAGATTTTGTTACTTGTCAACAGACTACAGCTATCGCCACACTGTGTTGACAAAAGGAATATTAATGAATGTTGACGAATGAAATTGTTTACAATTGTTTAAGATTGCAAAACCTTTTTGATTTCGTTTTTCGTTTCTTCCGTGTCGTTGATATAAAAATCCGTCAGAATCGGTTTTTTGGCGCCGTGGGGCGAGGGGATATTCAAAGCCACGCGAATCGGGCCGGGGTGCGCTTCGAAGACAGATTTTAATTTCATAAAAATTCCGGGATTGGCGTCGGCGGGGATGCTGATGGTGATGCGTTTTTCGACAGTCTTTTCGTGATTTTTTTCTCCTGATTCCGTCCGGGTTGTTGGGGAAGAGGTGGGCAATCCTACATCCTCTCCCGCTGTCGCGGGAGAGGAAAATATGGTAGGGAGCGTTCGCCTCTCCGAAGTCGGAGAGGGGGTTAATACAAGTTCTTCAATCTTATCCGCCAGAATTTTCGGTTCCTCGTCTTTGAGCTGAAACTTGCCGGACACCTTGACTATTTTATCCACCACCAAAAATTCCCGCGCTTCGGCAAAAGTCCGCGGAAAAACCACCAGTTCGATACTGCCGGACAAATCTTCCAGCTGGGCAAAGCACATTTGCTCGCCCTTTTTGGTTAAGATGGTTTTGACGCGGGTTAAAATACCCCCGCATATTATGGAAGTTTCCCGGCCTTGGGCTTTTAGGCGGGAGATCGGTTCCCATTTTTTAAAAATGTTTCGAAATTCCTCCAAGGGATGCGAGGTGATGTATAGGCCCAAGAGCTCTTTTTCCCAGGCCAGTTTTTCGCGCGGCTCGCTTTCCGGCGCGGACTGCAACTGGATTTTCAAACCGCCGGCCGAACGCGCGCCAAACAGGCTGTTTTGGGCAGAAGCGAGCTCGGAAGCGTAACTGCGGGCGAGGTTAAGGATATTATCGGTATTCGCCAGCAGCCGCCCCCTTTCCCCGAATGAATCCAGAGCGCCGCATTTGACCAAAGCCTCCCAGGATTTTTTGTTAAAGTTCCGAACAAACGTCCGCGTAATAAAATCGTCAAGCGTCGCGAATTTCCCGGAGCGCTGCCGCTCCTCAATAATTTTTTCCACGACGTCGGAGCCGAGGTTTTTTATGGCCGAGAGGCCGAAGCGGATATGCTGTTCGTCAATGTAAGTAAAATTTTTCAGCGATTCGTTGACGTCGGGCGGCAGTACCGTGATTCCCAAATTAACGCATTCCGCCACCGCCTCGGCGATATTTTCCGTATTCCCGGCTTCCGCCGACATCACCGCCGTCATATATTCGACCGGAAAATTGGCTTTCATATAGGCCGTCTGGTAAGCGACGATACCGTAGGAGGCCGCGTGGGCTTTATTGAAGCCATACGCGGCAAACGGTTCGATCAAGCTCCAAAGTTTTAAGGCTTTTTTGGAGGGCAAGCCGTTTTTCATGCAGCCCTCCAGAAATTTTTCCTTTTGCTCCGCCATCTCGCGGGGGATTTTTTTACCCATCGCCTTGCGCAGTTTGTCGGCCTCCTCCCAAGAATAGCCGGCGATTTTGATGGCGATTAAGAGCACGTCGTCCTGATAAGTTAGCACGCCGTAGGAAGCGGATAAAATTTCTTTCAAGCGCGGATCCAAATATTCGATTAGATTAGGATTATGCTTGCGGGCGATAAATTCGGGAATGGATTCCATCGGTCCCGGGCGGTAAAGCGCGACCATGGCCATAATGTCGCGGACGTTAGTCGGCTTTAGGTCTTTAAGATATTTGGTCATGCCACTGCCGCCCAGTTGGAACAATCCGATGGTTTTGCCGGTCGATAAAAGCTCGAAAGTTTTTTTATCGTCGAGCGGGAGGTGATAGATATCAATGTCGATATTTTTGGCGCGTTTTACGATTTCCACCGCCCGGCCCAGAATCGAAAGGTTGCGGATGCCCAAAAAATCCATCTTGACCAGTCCGGTTTCCTCGATGGAATACATATCGTATTGGGTGGTGATCGTGCCGGTTTCGTTATCAGACCGAAGTGGCGTGTAATTCGTCAGCGGAACGGGAGAAATCACAACGCCGGCGGCGTGAATCGAGGCGTGCCGCGCCACGCCCTCGACTTTTTTTGCAAGGTCGATGACTTTTTTCGTTTCAGCGTCCTGCTCGTGGGCCGCGCGCAATTCCGGGGAGAGTTTCAACGCCTGCTCGATGGTCATATGAAATCCTTGTTTGCCGAAAGGAATAAGCTTGGCGATCTTGTCGCATTTGCTGTAAGGCACGCCCAAGACCCGGCCGACGTCGCGGACCGCGGCGCGGGCGAGCATACTGCCGAAAGTCACGATTTGCGCCACCTTGTCTTTGCCGTATTTGGCGGCGACGTATTCTATCACTTCGTCGCGGCGGTTATCGGCAAAATCGGTGTCGATATCCGGCGGCAAAGGGCGTTCTAAATTCAAAAATCGCTCGAAAGGAAGCTGATATTCCAGCGGGTTTACCGAAGTGATACCAAGCGCGAAAGCCACGAGAGAACCGGCGGCGCTGCCCCGGGTGGTGGAAATAATGCCCTGCGAGCGCGACCAGTTGGCGAAATCGGAAACCACCAAAAAATACGAAGAGTAGCCTTTTTTGGAAATGATATCCAGTTCGTATTCCAGGCGCTTGACGGCTTCGGGATGCTCGCGGGTAATTTCTTCGAAAGATTTTTTGTATTCCAGCGCCAGGCCTTTGGAAACAAGTTTCCTTAAATAACTGTCGTAGCTATGTTCGGGCGGCAGGTCGAAGTTGGGGAAAGCCCATTGCCGCAACGGAATTTCTATGTTCACGGCCGCGGCCACGACCTCGGTATTTTTTATGGCGGCCGGCAGGTCGGCAAACAATTCGGTCATCTCTTGTTCGGTTTTTAAAGCCAGGTCGGTCGCGCGCATATCCAGCCGGTCGCCGTCGGCGACGTTTTTTCCGGTTTCCACGCAGACCAAAATATCC
>JBBUGP010000093.1:0-1458 GCA_038077895.1 Patescibacteria group bacterium | reverse complement strand
CACTTGGGCGGTTTCTGCGCCCGAGCAATCACTGATTTTTTGGCCATAGAGAGCCTTATGCTAACAGAACCGCCCGAAGGGTGTCAAATTAAATTACAGCTTCTAGTTTCAGAGACAAGCAAGACTATCGTCGTACCAATTATGAGGGGGGATATTACCATTTACCTCTATCGCCGTACTTTGGCTGTCTATACAAAAAAAGACCGGGTTATTGCCGGTGGCATCAAAACCGATATCAAACCAGGCTGCCCATTCTTTGATTTTTCCGTTAACCACTTCACTGGCAAAACATTGGGGGCCATCAATGTTCTTATTTTTCGGGTAATCCGGTCCTTGCACATTTTTTGCTATGGCCACCGACATTGCAACCACATTTTTCAAGGCAGGATTGACCCCGGTCATTGTCATTGGAACCCGACCAGCTAAAAAATAATATTCTGTTTGATTGGCCGGATTGTAAAGCGGGTTTATCCCATTTTTAGTACAAAAATCAGCCGGATAAGTGTTATTAACGGGATCACGCAATAATTCCATTTCTGTGCGCATAGAAATCATATCCATTTTTGCCGCAGCGACTTTCCCTTTCCATTTTGCCTCATTTAAACTAACCAAGACAATACTTGAAAGTAAACCGATAATCGCTATCACGACCAAGAGTTCAATCAAAGTGAAGCCACGGACGCCACGCATAACGGAAATGATACCACAAATTATTGCGCCGAGTTATAATGCCATCTATGTTAAAAAATTATAATGTGGGTTTGTTGATTATGCGTTTGGGACTGGGTGCCGTGTTCGTGGCTCACGGCGCGGCGAAGTTTCAGGACCTGGCTGGCACGGTGGAGTTTTTCGATTCGCTCGGTTTCGCGCCGTTTTTTGCCTATTTGGTCGCCGTGATTGAGACGCTCGGCGGTTTGGCAATCCTGTCCGGTCTATGGGTAAAATTGGCCGGTTTCCTGTTGGCGATAATTATGGCGGTGGCGATCGTCAAGGTGAAATGGGCTTCCGGTTTTTTCGGTTTTGAACTGGACTTTTCTCTGCTCGCGCTGGCGTTAGGGCTGGTTTTCACTGGCTCGGGCGCTTATAAACTTTCCTTAAATAAAAAATAAAAAAAACCGCCCCGATGGACATCGGAGCGGTGAGGTGTGTCCCCGGTCAGGGGGGACTTATTTAGGCGAAACGCCGGTAATGTGCGGCAGTAATAAGCACGCCGAACGCCAACAAGCCGATGGTTATCGGCTCGGGGATTGAGACTCCCGACAGGCTGAAGTCGTCAAAAGCCATCCGATCGCCAGAAGTTCCGAGCGTCGCTACTAGTCGCAATTCCAGATTTGGATTGTTGCCGGCGCTTGGCGGTAATGAGAATTGATTCGGAAACCAATCGCCGGCGGCCAGACCCGAGAAAACCGTCAGAGGTTCCCAATCCGTTCCATCGTTCGGCGACCATTCAAGCCGGAC
>JBBUGP010000092.1:0-6207 GCA_038077895.1 Patescibacteria group bacterium | reverse complement strand
TAGTTATACTAAGCCGAAAAATTTTTTGCGGCAAGACGACAAAATTCTGTAATTGCAGCCAAAATGGAATTTTGAGATAGGCTCTGCTGATCACCACTGAAAAGTCTTTTGAATCATGGGGTCAAGTTTTTCAAAACGCAAGTTTGAAAGAATAAGATTAAACCCCTCGTCGCCGATCTCCTCTACCGTCTTCTGAAAAGAATCGGATGCGTCTGCGATCGCGACGAAAAAATTTGTTAAGTTTTCATTTAAGTTTGCCGGGACAACGGGCTGAGATTGATTCACTTGCCCGCCGACTGCCACACCCGCCACTTGGCCTTGTGAATTTTGGCCGGTCATTGCAGTAACCACCGGAGAAGAAACTACCAGCGTCGCCTGGCTCTTAGCTACCGCTACCGGCACATCCAAAGACATTGCCAATAAATCTGTGGTTGAGTCAGCCATGTAATCTATCGTGGCTTCAGTAACGCCGACACCGTAGACGATTTTCTCCGAAACACCGGGAAGCGATGTAACATGAACCACCATAATCAGCGCGGCGGCAAAAGCTACCGGCTGTAAAATTTTAACCAAAGTTCGGTTAGGCTGGACAAAAGGTATTAAACTGGTCATAGAATTTTTTGTTTTTGTTTTTGAACGGGATTCTGCTCCCGTTTGTTTTTTTACTCCCGTCGACCCTTTACCCGGTAGAGCAACTTTGAGATTTTGTGTCTTTAGCGAAGCCCTATCTTGGTTTAAATTTGAAACCAATGTCAATGTGTCAGTAAGGCTTTTTTTGATTTTCGACACAAAAGGCTTCGCTCTCAAAGTTGTCATACCGGGTTTAGCGGAAGTATGATCGCTGATTTTTTCAAACGCATCGAATCTGATAAAAAGCCGATTCTTAATTTTTCGAAACGGCGCCAAACCGATCTTTACGAAATTCCTAAGTTCCGACACTGTATAGCCGGAAATTATAGAAGCATCTTTTAAACTGATATATTTCTTTTGGTAGCTCGGCATAAAAAGAAAACCTGCTTTCAAAATTTATTGTCATTGCGAGAAGTCTGCGACGAAGCAATCCCGTAAAAAGATGACGGGATTGCTTCTCCCGACTCAAAAGTCGGGATCGCAATAACATTAAAAAAGTTTATTGTTTTTTTGTTTTGGTTTCTTTTGGGAAAAGCCCGTTGTTTTTAACTTCTGATATTATTATAGCAAATTTTACGGCACTTGTCAAAACTTTTAAGAAAGCTGTCCCAAAACTGTAGTTAGCCCATTTATGGGCTTTAATTCGAGCCGATGAATCGGCTAACTACTTTTACGATATTTCTCGACGCGCTCCCTGTAGAGTGCTTGCTCGAAAAATATTATTTCACCCTACTCGCGGAAATTGGCTGGTTACAAAAGCTATCGTTGAATAGTTGATTTGACTTTGATGGTTTTTTATCTCCAAACGGATTGAAGAAGACTCCGCCGGCGTTTGGAATGCTTTAACTAAAGGTTCGGAATAATAAGCGGACGACAACCCTAATACCAATAGAAATAACGGCACTATAACGGCTTTTTCAGCATACCATGGGATAAGTTGTAATTGCTTTGGCAGGATCGCCTTCGGCAGATTAAACGGCGACTCCCCTACCGTAAAGCCGGCTGTTGCTATTCTGGGGCTTACGTGTTTATGAAAGACGCGTTTGCGCATGAATATTGATTTGTAAAATCTGGCGAGATATTTCAAGTACGCGGAGAAGCTTTTTGCCGGTTTAAAAACTAAATTCAGGACAAAATCGAAATTCCTAAAAAAGCCCGACCTTGAGTTATTTTGGTTTGCCAACCTGGTCGGCTTACCGAATTTTTTTAACAGATCTTTGTAATCCCTTACCGCCTTTTCGCTAGTCAACCAAAGCCGGCCATGCCGCTGGCCCCACATAAAACCTTCCCGGCAAAGATACGCCAGATGGTCGGAGGTATAGCCAAATAGCCTTCTAGCCTCGGCTAAAGTAATAAGAGACTCGTTTTGGTAACGAGATGGCATAAATATTGAATTTTCTTTTTGTTTCTAGGCTGTTTTTGCCCATCTCGGAACTGCGAGATGGCTTCACTATCTATAGTTTAGCAGATTTTTTGCGTTTTGTCTAGGAATAAACGACAGAATGATGATATTCAGAGAATAACGCGCAAGAGAATAATCCTCTCAACACCGAGTCCCGCCCCGTAGTCATCGAGATTTCCGAGATGTACTACCGGGGTCCAGAGCACTCGGCTTAAAAAACTATCTCAACTTAATTTTTGGTAAAAAAATAACTTCAGCCAACAACTGTCAGCTGAAGTCAGGTTGCCGCGCAGGCCGCGGCGCAATCGGTGAATCGAGGAACTTGCGGCAGTTCCCAGTCCAAGATCGCCGCGACTGCGGTTTTCAAGATTGGGTCATCAGCCGATATTCCGGATAGTTCCGCGACGATGCTGTAACTGGCGGCGATTTGCGGACGCTGTTGGCGCTGAACTTCGGTCCAGCCCTTGCCCACGGCGTCGGCCGCGCAGAGCAACATCCAGCGGCGAATCAAGGCAGGATCGTTTGCGAGACGTCGAACTATAGTCGCCGGTTTGGCACTGTACGCCAAGCCGTGCTCTCGGATGATCTGTAAATCCCTGGCGTGCATTCCAACGGCGATGCCGTCCGCGATTCTTGCCGACCACGATTCGTGTTTGCGATAGGAAAGACCGGGGTCTAATCCTTGGGCAAAAAGCGCGACGGCGTCCGGAAACTTCCGAATCTTTCCAATATCATGATACAGCGCCGCTTGCCTCACGTCTTCGCCGGTTGCCTCGTAAAGGCGTTCCGCCGCGATCACAACCGCGGCCATATGTCCAAGCACGCCGTACTGGTGATACTTAGGTGCGTGATGTGCGGGTTCATCACGCAATAATAAAAGATACAGCGCGCGCGACAACTTCTGTTCGGCGTAATCCAAAATCGTCTGGATTAAATCCACTTTGCCTCCTTTGACGATGGAAACACAATAGTATCAGAGAAATATCACTTCGTCAAGCCAGCCGACCTCGACAAAAAAATAAAACAACCCGAGGGAGAAGCACGCGCGATTGCGTGCTCCCCCGCTCGGGTAAATTTGGAAAATTGTCAGGCGTTACTGCTTGTCGCCGATCGGCTGGGCGCCGAGTTTGGCCATCGCCGCCGTGAAAGACGCAACTTTATTCTGCGCCGTTTGGTGGATATCGGCCAGTTCGGCCGCTTCGGGGTCTTCGGGTCCGACCGAATCGGGAACCGGCGCGGATTCGACTGCGTCAGCCAGAACTGCTTCCGACCGGTCGCCGCCCGAACCGTTGCCCGGGTCGGTGACGCCGATAATTTCGCCGATGGTTGCCGTGGCTGGTGTCGGCTCCGACAACTTGGCGCGGGGTCCGCGCGACTGCCTGCCGGACTCGGACAAATCGACCGATGGAAGCATGATTGTCTGCTTCATCCGGCGAATCAGCCCGGCAACGTTCATGCGGGTCGGCTTGCTTGCCGAAAGCGAGCGCGAGCCGTTCATAATGGCCCAGATGCGATCGTCCAGAAACCACAATGCGCCGCTTCTATCCTGTACCTCGTACTCAACGAGTTCATTGTAAAATTCGCGCATGGACTCCTGAAATTCTCGGCCCTGGATGACTCTCCGGTTGGAGAGGATCTGGAATGTCCCGTTGCGTCTTTCCGCCAGCACCATTGCCGGCGGGTTGTCAGAAGAGAACAGCGCGCGGCAAACGCGGTCGTCGTCCGTCTTGATGTGGACGCATTGCAGACCGCAGATCTCAAATTCGGCCCGAACCTTGTCGCCGGCTTCTTCCACGGCTTGGGCGTTCAACTTCAACGCCTTTTCGTGGTTTCTAATCCAGAAGTTAATCCGGCGTTCGATCTCGTTGATGTCCTCGCCCAGCACAAACATCTCGTATAAATACTGGGGGAAAGTAAAGGGATCGGTCGAATATGGCATCTGCTTGCGCAGAGCCATAAGTGCGGGGTACTCGTTCATCGCGGCGAACTCGCGCGGCGCTGTCTTGGCGAGGGCGGCTTTCAGCCTACGGAACTTCAGCTCCGTGAAGACGACGTGAGCCGATGCTTCCACCGCGATCTCCGCCTTCACGAACATAGTGGGCTTATACAGCTCCCTGATAGTCCACGGCATGTTGAAACCATTACCGAAGCCTTTCAGGTATCCGGTGCGATTGTTGTCGTTGGCGGTCTCAACCAGACCCGCCGCGATCGCGTCGCGGTGGAGGTTGATGCCGAGGTCGTACGCGACGACCTCGGTGGCCGAGCCCATCTTTCGGTCGTGGTACTTGTTGCGACCAACGTCGATGGGATACAGCCTGTCGTCTTGCCACTCTTTTTTGACCGTTTCCGGCGGATCGCAATTCATCCGCCAGTAATCGATCGCGAAGTGAGTGGGCCATTCGAGCAGTCCGGTGACGTGCTCGATCAAAAGAACCAGTGCCGCCACTTTATCAAAGGGCGGATTGCCCGGGAGCACCGCTCCCGACCATTTTCCAAAACTAACTGACATTGACTTCCTCCTTGGCGCTCTTATTAGGAGCGATCGCCTCCGCCTTAGCGGAGAACGGCGCTGTGTTTCAACAGTCGCGCCTTTGCTTCCAAACTTTGAAACCAAAAACGCGACCGTCAAAGATTTTTTTATTTTTATTGCTGAAATTTTGTTTGGAAATTGGAAATTAGAAATTGAAAATTTGTCACAATATTTCCACTCCCCTGCCTCGCTTGTCTCCGCCTCGCCGGTCCGGCATTCCTCTTCCGCGGTTGAAGCCGGTAGCGCCTCCGCGGGAAAAATTCCTGGCCGGCTGGCCAAATGGGCGCGTGTCTTCGCGCGATACGTTTAGGCCCTGCTTCACCGCCAATTCGATTTCGGAATAACTAAGCTTGGTGGCCGGAATGCCTTGGGGCTGGACGCCGCCGTTTTGCAAAGTGTTGGCGCGCGTGTCGTAATACCACTGCGGCAAACCTTCGGTCCGGCCCGGCGCTTCCAGCTCGGCCTCCGAATCGACATTTAAAACCAAACCGTTTTTTTGCGCTTCCAAAAGTTTAATCTGCCTAGCTAGTTTGTGAAGCTGTAAGCGCGCGGCTTGCCGGGTGATAAAATTCACATGCCCGCTTTCCGCGCGCTGAATCACCAAATCTCCGCCCACTGCCCGGCTGCGAATGTATCCGGCCAGGGCGGGGTTATCGGATTCAACGTAAACCGCTTTTAGCTGTCTGCCTAATTGCAGAGCGCTAAATTCCTTTACCTTGCCGGCTTTCACCAAGGCTTGATATTCGGCCGGCAGCTGCTCGAACCGGCGATTCTCTTCGATAAAGTGTCCTTCAATGAAAGGCAACACGGCTTCCACGATTTGTCCGGGTTTATCCTTAAACGATTTATTCAGCGTGGTCAGCAAGCCCGATAAGCCGAAAGCGCGGTCTATCGGATCGGAAGAAAGCGTGCCGCGGCCTTCCAAATCGTCGCGGCGGGCGAATTCCAGCAACTTTTGCAAATCCGGCCGGTCATCGATTTCCAAATATTGCGCCACCAGGTGACTGGCCGAAAATTTGCGGTTCTCCTGTCCCAAACGATGGTGATCAAAACGGCTGTTGCCTAAGTCGATCAAAATGTATCCTTCTTGTTCCAGCTGATCGGCATTTTTATCCGCGGGCAATTCCGACCAAAACTCCAAAGGCGCGGAAGCGATCCCCGAAAACTTTTTTTCGCCGAAAGTCTTCAGCAAAAAATAGGCGATGATTGTATCAACCTGAATTTTTGGAAAAATTACGATTGTCCAGTTATTTTTCATATAAATAAAATTATTCTATATAATAGCAGAAAATTGATATTTTGTCAAGAGCTATAATGGCCTCGTTTTTCAAGCTCTTTCCTGCTTTTATTATTGCATAAATCGGTTGCTTTGATGAAATCAAAATACGATAAAAGGCATCTTTGTGAGTTCACAAAAATGCCTTTTATCTTTACTAACGATTGCGAATGGTGTATGACTGTGAATTACAAAATTCACAAAATACAGTCATTGCGAGTCTTTAACGAAGCAATCCCGCGCTTAAAGTATGAGATCGCCACGCCCCAACCAAAGCGTCGGGGCTCGCGATGACGGGAAAAACGTGGTTTCGTAATTCAGGATATGGAAAACTATTTCAAAGTTACCGTCGCGCCCGCTTCCTCTAGT
>JBBUGP010000091.1:0-2733 GCA_038077895.1 Patescibacteria group bacterium | reverse complement strand
GTTCCGAGTCAAAAAGCGTGGAAATCAATAGCGGAATATGCCGGCTGTCGGGGTTTTTTTCCAAAAAATCCCGAATTACGCCGGCGGCGGCGTCTTGTCTGTCAGGGCTTGCTCTGCATAACACAGCTTTTAAAAATCTTTGGACCGACTGTTCTTTTCCATCGTCCAGCCTTTTCCTCATAAAATCCAAATGACTGCCCAGTCCTTCCAGTCCCACGGAAACTTGTTGATCATTGCCGTTTTTAGACATGCGGTAATAGGCGGAAAGCAAATCTTTTTGATCAATCCAGTGTTTTTCCGCCGCTTGCTCCAAATAGGGGCGCGCTTCTTCAATAACCCCAAAAGCAAACGCCACGTAGCGGTTACGGTAAGGATTTTCCAGATCATGTTCGCCATCGTAATAATCGTAAAGCTGTCTTAAATTAAAAAGCGCCCTTTGCGCGGTCATCCGTCCGCTTAAGGCCCGCTTAAATGCATCGCGATAAATTTGAAGCTTAGTGAATATTTCGTCTCTTTGTTCTCCGGTTAATGGCTTATCGCTTTCCTCACCATAACCGCGCGTCCGTGTCAACTCAAAAACAGCCTCCGAAAGCGGGTGATATACTTCTCGCTCAAATTTTACCCCTTCCTCCCATTCCCGAGCCGCGCGGGCGATTTCTTCGTTTTCGGACATATCGAAATCTTAATGCCTTTTCTAATTATACCACGAAATCAATAAGGGTCATCCTCGCCTAAGACGAAGATAACCCTTGAATGGTTTAAAAGATTTATGATTCTTAGACCCCTTAGACGCGATCCTATTCCTCTCTGTTTTCCGCGTCTTTGTCGGCTTCTTCCTTCACGCCTTCGCGGAAAGCTTTGCGTATACCCGCGTCCAGCTCTAGCCTGATGTCTTTGTGTTCCGCCAAAAAATTCTTGGCGGTTTCCCGGCCGACGCCCATTTTTGCCTCGCCGAAACTGTAGGAATTGCCGGACTTGTTGACGACTTTCATTAACACGCCGACATCCAGCAAATCGCCCTCAAAAGAAATTCCTTTGTTCCACATTATATCGAACTCGGCGATCTTAAAAGGCGGCGCGACTTTATTTTTTACCACTTTCACGCGCGTCCGGTTGCCGATGATTTTATCGCCCTGCTTAATCTGCGCCACGCGGCGGATGTCCAAACGCACCGAGCAATAAAATTTCAAGGCGTTGCCGCCGGTGGTGGTTTCCGGATTGCCGAACATTATCCCGATTTTCATGCGGATCTGGTTGATAAAAATCACCGTGGTTTTGGATTTGGAAATAATCGCCGTCAGCTTGCGCAAAGCCTGGCTCATTAAGCGCGCGTGCAAGCCCATATGCGATTCGCCCATCTCGCCTTCAATTTCCGCGCGGGGGGTTAAAGCCGCCACCGAATCGACGACGATAATATCCAAGGCGTTTGAGCGCACCAAAGTTTCGACAATATCCAAGGCCTGCTCGCCGGTATCCGGCTGGGAAATTAACAGGTCGTTTAAATCCACGCCGATGCGGCCGGCGTATTCCGGGTCGAGAGCGTGCTCGGCATCGACAAAAGCCGCCAAGCCGCCGGACTTCTGCACCTGCGCGATGATGTGCATGGCCAGCGTGGTTTTGCCGGAAGACTCCGGCCCGAAAATTTCGATAATCCGTCCCCGCGGCACCCCGCCGATGCCGAGTGCCAAGTCCAAAGAAATCGAGCCGGTAGGAATGGCTTGCACGTTCATGGTTTTAGCTTCTTCTAGGCGCATAATCGAACCTTCGCCAAACCGTTCTTTAATTTGATCAATCGCCGATTCCGCCGCTTTCCATTTACTGGCTTTTTCCGCGTCCACTTTTTCTTTTGGCATATTTGTATATTCCCTTCCCAAACATTCCCTGTATTATCCCCTTCTCCCCTTGCGGGAGAAGGTGGCCGGAGGCCGGATGAGGGGTAAGGGAGAGGATTGAGGTGAGGTTTTAAATTTTTAATAGGTCATTTCATTATATTATAAAAGACCAGCCTCCACAAGCGTCAAAAACTCGCGACTGGTTGTCCGCCAGATTATTTTCTGAAAAGATTCCAAAAAGCGGCTAACAGGAAGCCTGCCACATAGCCGCAGACAAAAGTCACCACGACCAGCAGCAGCGCCGGGCCAAAGCTAAACTCCTTGATGGAATAGGACAAGGTGATGAAATGCAAGCCCAAAACCCAGTCGGTTAAGGGCTTGGCTAAATTTAAGGCGACCAAAATCACCCAAGCTAGATGCGCCAGGCCGAAAAACAGCCCGACCGCCAAACCGGCGGAATTTTTGTTTGTTTCCTGCATATTCTTTTTTGAAAGTTAATGATAATTTTTCTAATAACACAGCCATTTTGGCCACTTGCCGCGCTTCCATTTATCGTATCTTTTCTCAACATAAATGACTTTCCACCAATAAAATCCCTGCCAAAAACCCAAAACCACGCCCAAGGCGAAAGTTAGAAATGAATAATAATAATGAATGCTGAACCATTGGCTTAAGGTTAGGCCTAATCCCCAGCGGGAAAAATTTGTCAGCAAAAGGTTGATGTAGATAATTTCAAACAGCGCGGGAAATAAAAATCCGACCAGAATTCCCAAAATCGTAAAACAAAAAATGTAAATGGTTTTTTTCATATGGATCTTTTCCTCTCCCCTTGCGGGAGAGGATGTCCCGAAGGGATAGGTGAGGGGTAAGTGACTAGCCTTAAACTATTTCCTGCACTCGG
>JBBUGP010000090.1:0-4805 GCA_038077895.1 Patescibacteria group bacterium | reverse complement strand
GAATCCTTATTCCCAGTTTCTTCGCCGTATCATGCTCGTCCCGCGCGCCGCGCGATTGCTCCCACCGCGGCGCCATAAACATGTCGGTAACGTGCCCGGAAGCCAATATACTTCTCCAGAAAAGCTCAAAATCGTCGCGGCTGACCCCTTTGCCAAGCACGCGGCTTAACAATTCCGGAAAAAAAACTTCGCTTGCCGAAACCACTGGAATTTCATGCTTTTCTTTGACCGAAAAAGTATGCTCTTCGAGAATTTTGAAATTCCTCTCCATATGCTCCGCCCCATCAGACATGATAATCCCCGCCACGTAACCCAGTCGGCCGCCTCCCCGCCGGACGCGCGACAAAATATCAACGACAATGTTTTTTATCTCGGCGAGATTTTCGGACTCTGCCAGAGCCGGCCACAATAAGTCGTGCATGCTTTAAAATATTAGATCAAGTAATCGCGAGTCCCGACGATTTTGTCGGGGCGTGGCGATCCCGCCGCTTTTTCCACGAGATTGCCTGCCTGCCGGCAGGCAGGCTTCGCAAAGCCTCGCAATGACAAAAAAATATCTAAAAAATCAAAGATTAAAAAACCTCTTTACGCACTTATCCTCATCCAAAATCAAATCCATTTGCAATGATTCGCGCGGTTCGGCCCAATAAAATTCCGCATGTTCTTTGCGGTTTATCACGATTTTGGGCACCGCCTCGAAACTCGTATAAAATATATGGAAAGTAAAATCGAACTCGGGATACCTTACGTAAACCGTGTCAAAATAATTAAGGTCGACCGGTTTAAGTTTCACCCCGGTTTCTTCTTTTATCTCGCGGATGGCGGCGGTAAGGGCCTTCTCCTTCTTCTTCATTTTTCCCGCTGGAACGCCCCACCTACCCGCCCCTATTTTATCTCCAAAAACCCGCTTGAGCAGTAAAAACCTGCCCAGATACAGACAAAAACAGCTGACAATTTCTTGTTCGGGATTAAACCCCGCCGGTGGAGAATTATAAAGCATAAAAAATTTTAACCCCCTATCGGGCTGCTGGGAGTCGAACCCAGACTACATCCACCCCATGGACGCGTACTACCGCTATACTACAGCCCGCTAAGAGACGAAAATTCAACAGGACAAGTGGACGCGAACCTGCCTTCTCGGCAGGCCGCCGAAGAGGCGGCTACCGCTATATTTGCCCCGTAGTGAACCGAAGGTTCTACTACGGGGCTACAGCCCGAGGTTCAAGTTTTGCGTACACTATTGACGCCCGGTAACCGCTGAACCAAAATTCGCAACAAAACTGCTTTCTTTTAAAAATTATACCTGAAATTATCGAATAAAAAAAGGGTTCGTCAACAACGAGCCCAAAAAACTATGCGTTACAGCGGCGAAACTTCAGTCAAGCCCAGGATCGTAAACCCGGTAGCGGCGTGAATAACACCCTGTCTTACCGACATCCCATACCGGCAGGTAAATGCCACCCAGCCGGTTTGAGAAAGTTCGGATGAGTCAACGCAAATAACTCGCGCCAAGACTGGCTTACTTTCACCGACCAGCTTCGCCTTCACCCGCACTTTCTGTCCCCTTTTCAAAGCCGTCTCCAACCGAGAAAGCTCGGGCGTCCCGAAAGGTATCGCCTGTAGGCAAACTGTGTCCGCGTATCGATTTAATACATCACCGAATCGCTGTGGCGGAAAGGGCAACGCTGTCCCCATAATCGCCTGTTCAGACATTTTTCCTCCTCTATATGTGAGATAAAAAATACCGCGCCGATGTATTGCGCGGGCTGGTTGAATCTACCTAGACCGAAATCAACGCCAGAATACCGCGCACGAGCACAACAACAAACCCAATAAGGCGTTGGAAATTTGAAGAGTATATTTTGCGCGATTATTCAACATATAAACTATTACTTAGCATTATTATAAATCATATAATTTTTTTGTCAATAAAAAAAGGGCAAAAACGCCCTTTGATACGACTATTCAAAACACTCGTCAGGGAAATACGGACGGCCGTCTTCGGCCAAAACAGAAACGTATTGGGGCTTACGGGCCTCAACCGTTGTTTCCTGTCTCACGGGTTCGGCAATCTCTGCTGGACCATCTAGCGGCCCGCGCGCGCCCGGTTGATTCGTGATCGTATCGCTCATTGACCCTCCTTGGTATTCTCGCTTGCGACAACGGTAAACTAAAACTCCCCTTGCCAATTGGCGCGGGGAGTTCGTATGCTGCTAGAAATTACTTTGAGGACTTTAGGTGACTGCGCTTCCCGCGCCAAAAGGAATATCGCTAACGATGTCGTTAACGTTGTTATCCTTCTTAGAAACGCGAGAATAGATATACATTGCGAATTCTTAGTTCTCAAATTTAGTGTATATGCTGTGGCTTAAGCAAGTCAAACTGGTTATCCACAACCAATAAAAAAAGTCCGCGGCAATTGCCGGGACAATGGACTACCGCTCAGGGACATCTAACTGCTATCGCGCGCCCAATACCCAGAGCGAGTGTATAGTAAATCCTCAATAGTCGTCCCCCAACCTCGGTCGTAAAATCCAAGTTCTCCATTCCGCCGACGGAGTGAAAAAAGCGAGGGTTTCGGACCTGTACCGAGACGTCGTGTAAAACGGCGACAGTCTCAGAACCGATAAAAAACGAAACGCTCACGGACCCAACCTCCGCGCCGGGACATTCGAACCTCTGGCCCGAAACGTAGAAGCTGTTCGGAACTTGAAATCTTTCCGGGACGGAAACTCCAGTGCCATTGCTACCCATAGATCCTCCTAATGAAAAACGCCGCGCTTGATGATTTGCGCGGGGTGGTTGTTGCTGTTCTATTAGCCTAAATCAACGCCGTTTACCCGCGCTTGACGCAATAATAATAATGCCGATCAGCTCGGAGCCGACGGCGATTATTTTATTGATTTGCGCGCGGGGGGAAAGATTCATAATTTTTATGCTTCAAAAATAGAATATACCTCCAAAAATATACTGTCAAGAACCTGGACAGACGGACTCCGGCGGGTTGTCTGGCTTATGCCCGACCCTACAACTGGCTGCTAAGACGTTCAATAATGCTTTTTAGTTCTTCCTTGGAATAAAATTCAATCATAATTTTGCCCGTGTCGCCGGTTTTTTGCAGGCGCACTTTGGTGCCGAGTTTTTCCCGCAGGGAATCTTCAATTTCCCTCAATTCCGGATCGGGCTGTTTGGCCTTGCTAGAGCGAATATATGGCTTCAAGGGCAAATTTTTAATTTCCCGTACCCGATTTTCCGCGTCCCTCACTGTGACGCCCTCGGCGAGCATCCATTCAAAAACTTCCATCTGCTTTTCCCGCTCGTGTTCGAGCGGCAGCAAAGCCCGGGCGTGGCCTTCCGTCAGCTTGTTCTCGATTACAGCCCGTTGGATTTGCGCAGGCAAATTCAAAAGGCGCATTATATTAGCCACAGCCGGTCGGGACTTACCGACTTTCTTAGCGATTTGTTCCTGGGTTAGATGAAATTCTTCCGAAAGCCGCTGAAACGCCCGCGCTTCCTCAATGGGGTTTAAATCCTCACGTTGCAGGTTTTCGATTAACGCCAGTTCTAATTTCGCGCTGTCAGAAATTTCACCCCGGACAATAGCCGGAACATGGGCAAGCCCGGCCAGCAAAGAAGCGCGGTAGCGCCGCTCTCCCACCAAAATCTCGTAGCCATCGGAGCTTTTGGTTAAGACCAGGGGTTGGATTATTCCCTGGAATTTAATGCTTTCAGCCAGTTCGGCGAGTTTGACCGGGTCAAAAAATTTTCTGGGCTGATAAGGGTTGGCGGAAATCTTTTCCAAGGGAATCATCTGCACAACTCCGGTTGTCGGCTGTGGCTCGGCTTCAGGCGGCTCGCTCATGACAAAATCGGACGAGCCGAGTGCGGGTTTGTCATCAATAATGTCCGTCTGATTGATTAAATTTTTATGCTCTTTGAACTCTTCCGGATCAAGTATCGGAAAGTCATTGTCAAAATCCCCGGCTTGATCGGACGGCTTGACGGGATTGCCGGCGTCGTCCAAAATTTTATTTTGCTGATCCATTTTAATTTCTTAGAGATACTATATGTCTCAAGCCTTCGGATAAATCATACCATATTAGTAAACAAAAGCCAACTCTGTGCTTTAAAAATCTTTTACAAATACCTGAGGCGGAAGCCCCATACAAGTGGTGCCGCTGGTCGGAGCCCAGTACAAGTGGTGCCCGAGGTGGGAGCCCTGCACAAATGGTGCCGCTGGTCGGGGTCGAACCGACACGGTATTGCTACCACTGGATTTTGAGTCCAGCGCGTCTGCCAATTCCGCCACAGCGGCACCAACCATGCAGGGCAAATCGAACCTAGATTTTGCCTGTCCGCCGAAGTTCTTACGAAGGCGGAAGTCCTGTGTGTCTGCCAATTCCACCACTCGGTCGCCAACTATACTGGGTAAATCGAACTTAAGATTATTTTATCCACGTTTATTATATCAAAATCTCGCCTTTACCAAAAGTAAGGACAGGACAGTGTCCTGTCCTTACCCAATGGACCATGGATTCTGTAGCGGGCGGATATTTTCCGCCCCTACAAAATACATCCATAAAAAACTGTCCTATTCTAAAGTTTGCTGATATAATGCTAATAAAGCATTAATTTAAACAATATGCCCGAAAACAACATGGAAACAAACCTTCAAAGCCGGCCCAAAACCACACCACGAGACTTCTTTGGTCACCTTTTAGGCTTCGCCATGCTTTACACCGCGGTGGTCAGCCTGCTAACTTTACTCTTTCATTTACGACTACGACGGCATCTGGTTTCACCAA
>JBBUGP010000089.1:0-1526 GCA_038077895.1 Patescibacteria group bacterium | reverse complement strand
ATCGCCCAGACCATTCGTCGGGCGCGCACCGGCATCGCCTCGCCCCTCCGGCCGTTGGGGAGTTTTCTCTTTTTAGGCCCGACCGGCGTCGGCAAAACCGAAACGGCCAAAGCTTTGGCCCGGGAAATTTTCGGATCGGAAAAAGATTTGGTGCGCGTGGATATGTCGGAATTTATGGAACGCCATAACGTCGCGCGGCTTTTGGGAGCGCCTCCCGGCTATGTCGGATTCGAGGAAGGCGGCAAGCTTACGGAAACCATCCGGCGCAAGCCGCACGCCGTGGTGCTGTTTGATGAAATCGAAAAAGCCCACCCCGACGTGTTTAATCTTCTGCTCCAGCTTTTGGAAGAAGGCGAATTAACCGACGCCTCGGGACGAAAAGTCAATTTTAAAAATACTATCATAATCCTGACCTCAAACATCGGCACTTCCGAATTCAACCAGTTTGCGATCGGCTTTTCGGACAAACCCGGCGGAAACTTGGATGAAAAATCGGAATACGAGAAAATTCGCGCCACCGCGCTTTCCGCCTTGCGCGAACGCCTAACCGCCGAACTGATAAACCGCATCGACACCATCGCGGTATTCCGTCCGCTCGCCAAAACATCCTTAAAAACTATCGCCGAACTCGAGCTTCAAAAGCTCGGCGGCCGCTTAAGCGAGCAGGGTTATAAAACTAATTTCGAACCCGAACTCGCCGACTACCTGGCCGAAACCAGTTTTGACCCAAAACAGGGCGCCAGAAAAATTAGAAAAAACATCCAGGAACAAATCGAGAGTCTGATTTCCGAAAAATTGTTAAGGCGCCAACCGCCGAAGGGCGCGTCTTTCCGCCTTGGCGTCAGAAAAAAAGATAAAACCCAACCGATAAAAATCCGGGTGGCGTAAGAACCCCGCGATGCTGAAACAAATTCAAAACTTTGTTTTGGATTTAATTTTTCCTCCGTTTTGCCTGGTCTGCGGCAAATACGGCGTTTGGCTTTGCAAAAATTGTTCGGAACAGGCGCGCTTTCCAAAAACCCAAGCCTGCATGGTTTGCGAAAAGCCTTCGCTTAATGGCCTAACCCATCCGATTTGCGCTAATCGCAATTGCGTCGACGGCATTTTAAGCAGCGGCGAATTTTCGCAATTACAGCCCATAATCCATTCTTTCAAATACAATTTAATCAGCGATTTAGCGGCTGATTTGTCCGCGATAAATCTGCGTTTTTTAAAAAACGGGCGTTACGAAAATTTTTTCGCGGATTTCTGCCTTGTGCCGGTGCCCCTGCATTCCCGTCGATTGGCTTTTCGAGGATTTAACCAAAGCGAACTTTTAGCCAAAGCAATTTCAGAACAGTTCAAAATCCCGATTAAAGTCGAGATTCTGCAACGCGTAAAAAATACTGACGCTCAAACCACTTTAAACCAGGAACATCGGAAAGAAAATATCAAAGATGCTTTTGTCTGCCCGGCCCCGACTGAAGCGAAAAATAAAAAAATCCTTCTGATAGATGATATCGCCACGACCGGCGCCACGTTAAACG
>JBBUGP010000088.1:0-7421 GCA_038077895.1 Patescibacteria group bacterium | reverse complement strand
ATGGCTGACCTGTTCCGTGGGCGCGGGGCCAAATAAGCTGATCGCCAAAATCGCTTCGGATTTAGATAAGCCGGACGGCGTAACTATTGTTAAGCCGTGGGAGATTTCGCTCCTGTATGAAAAATTGCGTTTGACGGATATTCCCGGCATTGCCAAAAGAATGGAAGCCAGACTTAACGCTTTGGGAATTTTTTCCGTGAGAGATCTAGCCGGTTACCCGGAAAGCAAATTACGCGCGAGTTTCGGCATCGTTGGGCATTATTTGCACGAGATGGGCAATTTTGAGGGCTCGGGAATTATCGTCACGCCGGAAGCTGAGAGTATAAAGTCGATGGGACATTCCTACACTCTGCCGCGCGCCACAGGCGACGAGCGGGTGATAAAAAAGTTGTTTTTCAAACTCTCGGAAAAAGTTGCCGTACGGATGCGCCGGCGAAATTTTTGGGGCAGCGTTATTAGTTGTTATGCTCGGTTCGCCTTAGATTCTGAGAGGGTGCCCCTCTCTTTGAGAGGGGCACCCTCTCATTCTTGGTCCGGTTTCGGCCGTTCGCATCGCCTTGGAGATTTTATCAATGACGGAAGGTTGATTTTTACAGAGGCCTGGAAAATTTTTCGATCGTTTAAAATCAAATCGCCGTTGAGAATGGCCGGCGTCACGGTTTCGGGACTGGCGGAGAATATTCGTGACGAGCCTTTGTTTGAAAAATACAAAAAACCGATCCGGGCGCTTGCGGCCATGGATCGGGTTAACGGCAAATACGGCGAGTTTACCCTGCGTCGGGCTGCTATATTGGACGCGGGCGGCCTTGTGCCCGATACTGTCGGTTTTGCCCGGTAGAGCAACTTTGAGTTTTGTGTCTTTGGCGAAGCCCGGCGGTGTTTCAAACTTCAACCGTTAGCATGGCGTATCTTAGATGTTTTACTTTGACTCTGAACACAAAAGGCTTCGCTCTCAAAGTTGTCATACCGGGTTTGGAAGAATGAAAGAGATATATTAAGGCTTCTGTGTAGGTGTGTATAAAAAACCGGTTTTGAGTTCAAAACGCGGTGAAGATGAAGAGCGGTCTAATTGACCGTGGCGGGGATGAGGAAACTCGCGGCCGAGATCGGAGAGTGGATGTGTTCAGAATCGAAATTCTGGTTTTCCGCGAAAAGAAAACTAATCATATCGCCCGATTTGAGCTTGGAAAATCGCTCGTATTGCCGGTGCCGGCGCCCGACCAGCAGATGCTCGATTCGTTGGTTCGGGTGCTTGACGATGATATCAAGGGTGTCAAAAGCTTCACGGTGGACATAAGCGACGATCCACGGTTGTTCTTGGCCACTCATTTCTTCTGCTTCGGCTATGTAGCGGGCTTGCAGGGCATTTTCGTGCCGCGACAACGACAAGACTGCCAAACCGGCAATTCCCAATACCACCAACACTATGGTTAGGTTAATGAGAAATTTTCTACCGAACATTTTGCCTCCTTTATATCAAATTCTAGCTTATTTTAAAACTTAGAGTCAACAACCCTAAGGTAAAGCTTTTCCATGTAATTTTTTTGGAACTTTGCGTCAAATAAGATAAGGAAATAATTAAATTTATAGATTTATGAAAAAAATCTGGATAATATTGGCAATAGTCATTATTGCCGGCGGAGGGGTGTATTTTTTTAATAAGTCCAAACAAAAGGAAAGCACGGAAAGTCCAACCACTTCCAACCAAACCTCCCAAACTCCTTCATCACAGAATTCCAACGGCGCGCAAAATACGCCATCCAACAACAGCGCTTCCAACAATCAGCCGACGCCCACGCCCCAGCCGCAAACACCCAAAACAGTTACTGTCAAAATTACTGCCGAAGGCTTTTCGCCCTCGATTGTCAGCATTAATAAGGGCGATAGCGTAACCTGGATAAATGAATCTGCCAGTCCTTCCTGGCCGGCTTCCGCAATGCATCCCACGCATACGGGTTATCCGGGTAGCAACATCACTAAATGCGGAACCGATGAACAGGGGACGATTTTTGATGCCTGCGCGGGAATCGCCGTCGGCGGGCAGTGGACTTTTAAATTCACGAATTCCGGCGATTGGAAATATCATGATCACCTGAATCCCAGCAAATTTGGGACGGTGAAGGTGCAGTAATATTTTTTTGTTTAATTTAAAACCTCCTCTTTATCTCCTCCTTTGAAAGGAGGAGATAACTAAGGAAAACAAAAACGAGCCTGCTAGATGGTGCATGCGATCCGGAATCACTTCCGAAATATCCCGCGCACTCTTCACTGGCTCGTTTTTGCGTGGCCGGCGCCATGAGAGGACTTCTCCATATTTTGTTTCGCATTGAGGCAGTTAGACCGCCTGTTATGTCTGGGAGCCCTGGCTTTTTGCAAGGCGCCGATCAAAAGGTGGCTGTTGCCCATCTACTGCTCTCCTTTCAATCACATTTTCTCTCTAGAATGTTTTTTCGTCAAGGGTGGGTCGAATTTTCGGCTAAAATAAGAGCAAAAAAAATTTGATTTTTCCGTCAACAAAAAACCGATGGATATTCAAGCAGTTTTTAAGCTTTCGGTCATTTCGTTCTTATCACGATTTCCTTGCCTTTGGCATCCACAGCCGCGGTTTCAAGTTCTTTTAATTCTCCGGAAACAATCATTAAAGCAAGTTTATCTAAGATTCTTTTTTGAATCAGCCGCTTTAGCGGTCGCGCGCCGAATTGCGGGTCAAAACCTTCTGCCGAAAGCAAGGCTTTGGCGCTTTCAGTAACCTGTAATTTTATTTTTTTGCCTTCCAGGCGGTTTTTTACTTCGGCCAGTTGTAACTCCACGATTGTTTTGATATTTTGGCGGGAGAGCGGATGGAAGAAAATCACTTCATCTAAGCGGTTTAAAAATTCCGGGCGGAAAGTGGATTTTAAGATAGCCAGGATATTTTCTTTCATCTCTTTTTCATCGATCACGTTATCGTCTTTTCTTTCGGCGAACCCGAGGGAAAATTGCCGCAGGATATCGGAACCGAGGTTGGAAGTCATTATGATAATCGTGTTTTTGAAATTCACTCGGCGACCTTTGGCGTCGGTTAACTGCCCGTCGTCTAAAATCTGCAAAAGCGAATTGAAAATTTCCGGATGGGCTTTTTCAATTTCATCAAAGAGCACTACCGAATAAGGTTTGTGGCGAATCTGCTCGGTTAACTGCCCGCCTTCTTCATAGCCGACGTAACCCGGCGGGGAACCGATGAATTTGGAGACCGAATGTTTTTCCGAATATTCCGACATATCCACCCGCACCAAAGCTTTTGGATCGTTGAATAGATATTCGGCCAGCGCCTTGGCGGTTTCGGTTTTACCCACACCGGTCGGGCCCATAAAGATAAAACTGCCGATGGGCCTGCTGGCTTCGGCGATACCGGAGCGCGAACGGCGCACGGCGTTGGCCACGGCGGAAAGCGCTTCTTCCTGCCCGACCACGCGTTTTTTTAAGGCTTCCTCGATATGCGCCAATTTTTGGCTTTCCGATTCGAGCATCCTTTCCACCGGAATGCCGGTGGCGCGGGCGATGACGTGGGCGATATCGTTGGAGTTAATCTCTTCTTTTAAAATAGCTTGGGTTTTTTGCAAAGTTTGCAGTCTTTTTTCGGCGGTCTGAATTTCTTTTTCCAAAGCGGGGATTTCGCCGTAGCGGATTTCGGCCACACGGTTGAGATTGCCTTCGCGTTCCTGTTTATCGGCTTCGCTTTTCAGCCGGTCGATTTCCGTTTTAGCCTTTCGAATTTTTACGATCACGTCCTTCTCGGCTTTCCAGTGCAGTTCCAGTTGCTTGGCCTGTTCGCCGATTTCCGCCAGATCTTTTTGGATTTTTTTCAATTGATCCTTAACCAGCTTGGCCGGTTCTTTGGAAAGGGCTTGTTTTTGAATTTCGAGCTGCCGGATTTTACGTTTTAGCCGGTCAAGTTCTTCCGGCATACTGTCAATTTCCATACGCAGATTTGCAGAGGCTTCGTCGATTAAATCTATGGCTTTATCCGGCAAAAAACGGTCGGAAACGTAGCGGGCGGAAAGTTCGACCGCGGAAACAATCGCGGAATCGGTGATTTTAATGCCATGATGGACTTCATATTTTTCCTTAATGCCGCGCAAAATCGCGATGGAATCTTCCACCGAAGGCTCGGAAACCTGGACCGGCTGGAAACGCCGCTCTAAGGCCGCGTCGCGTTCGATATAGCGCTGATATTCTTTATAAGTCGTCGCGCCGATGGCGTGCAGACTGCCGCGCGCCAGCATCGGCTTTAACATATTGGCCGCGTCCAGTCCGCCTTCGGCCGCGCCGGCGCCTATTACGGTATGCAATTCGTCTATGAACAAAATTATCTGGCCGTTCGATTGCTCGATTTCTTTTAGCACGGATTTCAGCCGCTGTTCGAATTCGCCGCGGAATTTGGCCCCGGCCAAAAGCGACCCCATATCAAGGGAATGAATTTGTTTGTTCTTCAAGCTTTCCGGCACGTCGCCAGCGATAATTCTTTGCGCCAAACCTTCGACAATGGCGGTTTTGCCCACGCCCGGGTCGCCGATTAGCACCGGATTATTCTTGGTGCGGCGGGAAAGCACCTGCATCACCCTCCGGATTTCCGCGTCGCGGCCGATAACCGGGTCAAGTTTGCCGCGCTTGGCCTGTTCGGTCAGGTTGATGGTATATTTTTCCAGCGCCTGATAGCTGGATTCGGGTTCAGGCGAATTGACGGTCATTCCGCCGCGAATGTCTTTGAGCGCGGTCAGCACTTTTTCGCGGGTCACGCCGAAAGTTTCGAACAATTCTTTCGTGGAAACGCCTTTATCAATCGCGCCCAAAAACAGATGTTCCGTGGAAATGTATTCGTCTTTGAGTTTTTTCGCCTCTTTTATGGATTGGTTTAAAACCTCATTAAGGTTTTGGGTGATATAAACCTGGCCCATGCCGGCAAAAACTATGGAGATTTGCGGCAAGAACATCAATTTTTGGTTGATGGTTTTTTCCATTATCGCCGGGTCGATATTGATTTTATGCAAGAGCGCCGGAATGACGCCGCCTTCCTGCGTGACCAAAGCCAACAGAAGATGCAGGGTATCAACCTGTTGTTGATTTTTTTCAGAAGCCAAGCTTTGGGAAGCGGCGATAGCCTCCTGGGCTTTTTGAGTGAATTTGTCTAATGGAAACATAAGGGTAACATTTAACAATTGACTATTAACTTTTGACATCCGACCTGCGTTTTTTAAAGTCAAAAGTCAACGGTCAAGCGTCAATTGTTTTTAGTTTATCATTATCACTCTCGCTCGTCAAGTGATAATTATAAAAATGACGAAAAGCCGTTATTCGTGTATAATACAAATAGTTGAGGAGGAGTCTATGAATCATAACCAAGGCGGGTGGATCGATGAACTCGTTTTCTGGTTGGAGTTGAGCTTGCTCGCGGTTGTAGTAATTATGTGGTACCGCTATCGAAACCTCGGCGGCTACGGCGGCCCGGTTCGCTACGAAATATACCAGAGCGGACAAGCGCCAGTCGGTGAAGCCATTAAGTATTCGGAGAATGACCTGCGTCGCGCAATCGGGCAAGCGGAACTGGCGCGGGTTCGCGACTTTTTCGACGAAATTGGCTTGGACGACCGGTTTTGCGTCACTGACGACGCCTTGATTCTTCGGGACGGAGTAAAGTGCGGCGAAGTGGTAAGCGAGCGGGAGGGAACTTTGACCTTGCGGTTTTTTTCCTCACGGCCCGCGACTTATATCGAGAATCTCATCGAATACACATGGCCAAACACCAGATGGATCGGCGTGATGGCGGAACACAGTATCGAGATCGTCCGCGCCGAAACCCGGATGGGCCGTCTGTGATCGCGAGAGCTTTCCTCGGCAGTTGCCGGGATTTTTTTTACGCACCGACGAATTTATTCAGCCGTTCTTTGGCTTAATTTGGCGTTTTTAATTTTTTTATTTGGTTTAGAATGGATTTAATGCTAAACTTCGTCTATGGAAAATTTGAATTTATATGTAATTTTCGCAACCGGTCTTTTTGCCGGCGGCCTCACTTGCTTGGCAGTGCAGGGAGGGCTTTTAGCCACCCTGATCGCGCAAAGGCAAGGAAGCGCCGCTCAACCGTCTGAAAAGCGGAAACACGCATTCCCGCTTTTGATTTTTTTAATCGCGAAATTGGCGGCGTATGTGCTTTTGGGTTTTGCTTTGGGCTGGCTGGGTGGAGTTTTTGGTCTCTCTTTGTCGGCTAAAGTAATTATGCAATTTGCCGTGGCGATATTTATGCTGGGAACGGCTTTGGCTTTGCTCGATGTTCATCCAATCTTTAGGTATTTTATGATCCAGCCGCCTAAATTTTTAACCAGATTGGTCCGAAACGAATCTAAAAGCCGCGATGTTTTCGCGCCTGCCATTTTAGGCGCATTTACGGTTTTTATTCCTTGCGGCACCACGCAGGCGATGATGGCTTTGGCGATAGCCTCGGGCAGCCCGATAACCGGCGCGGCGATCCTGTTCAGTTTCGTGCTAGGCACTTGGCCCTTATTTTTTGGCATGGGTTATATGGCCACCAGGCTTGGCGCGGTATTTCAAAAGAATTTTTTCCGCATCGCCGCCTTTGCCGTAATTTTTTTGGCTTTGTTCAATCTTAATAACGCCATTGCTTTGACGGGCAGTTCTTGGACTTTGGAGAATCTCGCCGTCAAAACCGGCTGTGCTTTCGTTGGATGCGGCTCGGCCAGAGTTTCCGGAGCAAGTTCGCAAGCCGTGACCGAAGCGACGATTGAAATCGTTTCCGGCGGCTATTCTCCCCAGCGATTAGCAGTTCCGGCGGGTCAACTTATCACTTTGCGTGTGGTCAATGTTTCTGGCCGCGGTTGCGAGCAGGCTTTCACCATCCCGAAACTAGGCATAGAGCGCGTGGTGCCGCTGGGCGCGTCTGACACGGTAACTTTCACGGCGCCCGACCAGCCCGGAAGCTTGGCTTTTATGTGCGGTATGGGAATGTATCGGGGCGTAATTGATGTCCTATAAAATATGGAAAAAAAATATCTATTAAAATTATCCGGCCTGCACTGTTCAAGCTGCGCTATGAACATTGACGGCAGTTTGGAAGAAACGCCGGGCGTCTCGCAATCGGATACTAGCTTTGCCAAACAGCAGACAAAAATAACTTTTGACGAGTCAAAAGTCAGCCGCGAGAAAATAACAGAGGTGGTTAAAGGCCTTGGTTATGAGGTGGAATCTTTCGCGGAAGCAGAAAGTTAGTTATAAACGTTTTTATGTTTTTGAATGAGTCCTATTTTAACGGCCGTCAAAATAGGACTTATTTTATCGATTTAATTGGAAATGGCTGAATGTGGTAGATAAAAAATTATTCTCCTCCGCTTAATACCTCGCGGTTCTACCGCGAGGATAAATAGCGGAGA
>JBBUGP010000087.1:0-9807 GCA_038077895.1 Patescibacteria group bacterium | reverse complement strand
CAACCCGAACACAAAGTTTACATAGAAGATTATCTGCGGAAAAAAATCTCCGACAAGAAAAGCCTTCACACCGGCGACCAAGTGACTTTTACTGAAAGTGAAATTCAATCCGCGGTCACAGCCGCGCAAAATCTCAACGAGCGGCAGCTATCTAACCTGCACCAATATACCCTGCGGGTAGCCAATCTGTAATGAAAAAATCCTAAAACAAAATATCGCTCTTTTTTACCCAGCCCTCCATTGAGGGCTGGGTTTGTTTCAGCTAAGCAAAGCCAAAAGCCTTGCAGATAAGGGGGCAAACCATGCCCTCTCCTCCGCCCGATCGTTCTCTCTTTTCCTCCCGAGAGAACGATTTTTTTATCGAACAGCGGCTAAGAAATAATAAATTTTTGACTTTCTTTTCGCGCTGTAATATACTGATTCGTCAGGAGGAAGTATGGGCGCGGAAATCACTTACCGAGAAATCGGCGATGTGACGATTATTGATGTCAGCGGCCGGATCACGCTCGGCGAAGGCTCAAGCAGCTTCCGGGAAGTGATCCACGATTTGGTGAAAAGAGGACAAAAACTGTTCCTGCTGAACCTTGCCGAAGTTTCCTTTATCGACGGATCAGGAATCGCCGAGCTGGTCTCGGCCTTCACGACCGTCGCCAACCATGGCGGCCAACTGAAACTTTTGAGTCCAACCGCAAGGGTTCGCGACCTGCTTCAGATCACCAAGCTGTACACCGTCTTCGAAGTCTTCGACGACGAAGCCGAGGCGGTGCGCAGTTTCGGGTCGTGAGTTGTCCGGCTGAATCACAAAAAAGCAACGTTCGCAAGAACGTTTTTTTATTTCGTCCCTCCCCGCAAACGCTCCCTTTATTATTCCCTTCTCCCCTTGCGGGAGAAGATGCCCGACCTGCCCGCCATCGGCCTGAGCCGAAGGCGATGGCAGGCGGGAGGGCGGATGAGGGAAGGAAGAGGCAAGGAACCTATAAATACTGCAAGATACGTTCCACAACTCCTTCCAAATTACTATCAATTTCATTATTCCAAAACCTAAGCACTTTATATCCTTTGATTTCCAGCTTTCTCTGCCGTGCTATATCTTTTTGACCGACAATTACTTGGTTATGATGCCCGCCGTCGAGTTCGATTATGAGCTTTTTGTGTGGGCATAGAAAGTCTACGATAAAATTTTCAATCTTGACCTGCCGTCGGAACTTTAATCCAATTCCTTTTGCTTTTAGCACGTCCCACAGCTTCTTTTCCCAAAGAGTTTGACTTCTGCGTAATAAAGTCGTTAGGTGCATATTTATTATCCCCTGCCTCTCCAGGCTTTTCAGCCACCCTCCCCGACTTCGGGGAGGGCTGGGGAGAGGCTTGGAGTAAATTCTAGCTGAAAAATCTATTCTCTTCACACACCATGTCCCCTGCCTCTCCTCTAACTCCTCTCCGAATCGGAGAGGAGGATCTGATTTCCCTCTCCGCAAACGCTCCCTACAATATTTTTCTCTCCTGACAAGGAGAGATGTCCCGCTCTTGCGGGACAGAGAGGTTTAGGAGAGGGATTAAGGGAGAGGTTGGGAGTAAAACAATATTGTATGTAAAACTTCTCTTGTCTATAATTTTCTAGTATTTTCCCGCTGGGCGGAAACATCGGCTTGGGCAAATTATTCAAATCAAACCAGCGCCATTCGGTAATTTCGTCGGGCTCGCGAATTTGCGGCTGGCCCTCCCATTCTTCCACCAAAACTCCGAGGGTGACAAAATGCGCCGTCGGCACCATATCGTTATTAACGCAAATGACTTTAGCTTTTTTTAAAACTATACCGGTTTCCTCCAACACTTCGCGGGCCGCGCCCGCCTCGAACGATTCGCCAAAATCCAGCTTTCCACCCGGCAGAGTCCAGGTTCCGGCGCCGTTGAGAGCGCTGTCGGCTTTTGCCGGATCGATGTTGCGATGCCCTAAAAGCACCTTGCCGTTTTTAATTATGATCACGCCAACTCCAGCCCCAACTTTTCTGTCTCCCAACATATTTTTACCCTTTACCTTAGTATAAATATACATTGCGTATAATACTTCCATTCGCTACATTAAGGAAGTTATATTCAAATTTCATGAAGCCGACAGCTTGCCGGCGGAGCGGCGCTTACGTGCTTTTTTTATTCTGTCGCTTACAACTTTCGCTCCCGTCTTTATTAAGGCGCCTAAAACAGTCTTTCTTTTTCCGGAAAAAAGAAGCGGATTTTCTAATCTTGCTTGTCGGATTTTCCGATAATTCTGCTGTTTCTCCTCTAAATCATTTAAACGCCTGTGGACTTTCCGAAATCCGTCCCCTCTTATCGCCAAAACATTACTAATGCTAGCCACAGAATGAGACGCGACCCCCAGTTCTTTCATCATATCCTCATACGGCTGTTCGGCAAGAAGTCTTCGCGCAATCTCTAAACGTTTGGCGAACATTTTATATTCCGTATGGGTAAACAGGTCCCTGACAAATTCACCAATCTCTTCCTTGGTATCCATCAGCGTAAAAGCCGACCAGAGATTATCGATATAATGCCCCAGCAAAGGCCTTAATTGTTGCTTTTTTGATATTTTCATAATTACTTCCATTCGCTACAGTATGGAAGTATTATAGTACATAGGTTAGAATTTTAGCAATTTCTGAAATTCTTTTTCGTTTAAAATCTTTACTCCCAAACTTTTCGCCTTCTCCGCTTTACTGCCCGGGTTTTCTCCGACCACGACATAGTCGGTATTTTTGGAAACGCTCGACACCCAATCGCCGCCTGCCGAACGCACCGCCGCTTTCGCCTCTTCCCGCGATAGAGTCTCAAGCGTCCCGGTCACTACCACTTTTTTTCCGGCCAACGGCCCTTGCTTACTGCTTACCGCTTCGCGCTTGATTCTCAGGCCATTCTTCAACAGCCGTCCGATGAACGCAAGATTACTTTTATCCCGAAAATACTCGTATACCGACTTCGCCACCGCGCCGCCGATATTCGGAATGGAATCAATCTCCTCAAAATTCGCCTTTTGTAATTCCTCCAAATTACCAAATCGCGCCGCCAGATCAATGGCCGTTTCCTCGCCCACGTGCAAAATACCAAGACTGTAAATAAACTTGGCGAACAGCACTTTTTTATGCTCTTCGATTGAATTGACGATATTCTCGGCTGATTTTTCCCCAAACCGTTCCAACCCCGCGATATCTTCTTTTTTTAAGGCAAAAATGTCGGCCGCGTCCGAAATCAAACCCTCATCCTTGAATCTTTCGATAATCTTCGGCCCAATGGTGTAAAGCTCGAAAGCATTGACTAAATGCGTGATTTTTCGCAAGTTTTTGGCGGGGCAGTCTGGGTTTTGGCAAACCAAAGCCGCCCCTTTCTGCTTGCCTTCGGCAATGGTTTGCCGCACGGCAGAATGCCCGCAGACCGGACATTTTTTCGGCAAAAAAAATTCTTTTTCTTTACCCGAACGCAAGCCAGGCAGAACCTCGACGATTTGTGGAATCACGTCGCCGGCGCGCTGGACCACCACGGTGTCGCCGATTTTTAAACCCAATCTTTTTATCTCGTCTTCGTTATGCAAAGAAGCGTGGGTCACGGTTACGCCGCCGACTTTCACGGCTCGCATCACCGCCACTGGCGTCAGGTTTCCCAAACGTCCGACCTGGACTTTAATCGCTTCCACCACCGTCGTGGCTTTCTTCGCGGCAAACTTGTAAGCGATAGCTCCACGCGGCGCCTTGCCCACCACGCCGAATTTTTCAAAAAGTTTTCTTTCGTTCACCTGCGCCACCACGCCGTCGATTTCAAAAGGCAAACTCTCACGAATTTTTTCTATGCTCTTGCGGAATTCTAAAACTTCTTCGATTTTTTTCACCACCTTGGAATGCCGGTCAACTGGAAAACCCAGTATCTCGCAGATGAGATGTTCTTCTTCGTGGGTCTGCTGTCCTAAATCGGTCACCAGCTGGTAAGCGTGCCAGGAAAGTTTTCGGGAGGCGGTGATTTTCGGATCCAGCTGGCGGATGGACCCGGCCGCCGCGTTGCGAGGATTTGCGAATTTCGCGCTTTCATTTTTTTCCTGCTGGCGATTCAGTTCTGCGAAAGCCGCTTTGCTCATCAAAGCTTCCCCGCGGACTTCGATAGTTCGAGCTTTTTTTAAAGCGTCTTTTAATCTCTCGCGCAGAGCGGGAGGAAATTTTTCCGTATGCTTCAGAGCTAAATTCAAACGCAAAGGTATGGCTTGAATCGTTTTTAAATTTCCCGTCACGTCCTCGCCGATAAAACCGTCGCCGCGGGTCGCACCGCGGATGAAAATTCCATTTTCGTAAATCAAGCTGGTTGCCAAACCATCGAATTTCAACTCGGCCATATATGTCCAAACGTCGTCCGGCTGCAGACGGCGCAAGCGTTCTTCCCAATCGCGCACCTCCTCTTCGGAAAACGCGTCGTTTAAAGAAAGCATCCGTTGCTCGTGGCGGACTTTTTGAAATTTATCCAAAGGCTTGCCGCCGACGCGCTGGGTGGGCGAAGTTGGCGTCGCTAATTCTGGAAACTCGGCTTCCAACTTTCGAAGTTCGAAGGTTAAGGAGTCATAAATCTCATCGGTCACGCCCGGATCGTCCAGCACGTGGTAGCGATAGCGCAATTCGTCGATCTGTTCGGCCAATTTTTCCACTCTTTTTTTTGCCTCTACCCTGTTCATACCCAGTATATCAACTTCCAGTGTCAGACGCCTGGTGGCGTCTTTGCTGGATGGAAAGTTTAAAGGTTAGTTTGAAAAACTTTGTAGTTAAAATATGTATTGGCGTCTGAAAAGAGGTTCTTCCGTACCCGTCTCCAGTTCTACTTAAGGAAATAGTGTATCACTCGTTTGAAAGCTTGCTTAATATGCCGCTAAAGAAGAACCTTCTGGAAGTTGTATTACTGGGCATAATCTTTTCGATTAACGATTTTCTTTAGTAATTATAGCATTTTTTGACCAAAATGAATAAATCTTTTATAATAATTAGGCAGATAACCTATCTATCAAAGAAATCCACACAAAACTTTTTCAAGACCTGTCTTAAACCAAAAAAGACTAGCTTCAAGAAATTCCGAGCTCCGACTTTCTTCGCAAGTTGAATTGTTATTGGGTTAATAGGAGTTACGGGTTTGAATCCTTTGTTCGACCTGCCCGCCAGTGCCGTCTAACAAAATTAGAGAAAATGTCTAAGTTCTCTGTAACTTCAGGATTTTCTCGATAATGCTGGAAGGCGTAGGCAGGCGGGGGAAAAGCTGAGGATTCGGCGCGACCGGTGTAGTTTACCTACGAAGAGGCCGAAACCTGCAGCTTTGACAAAGAAATTGGCCAAAAGCTTGCCGGAGGTCTGGCTCCGCCAGACCGGAGCAAGCAATCCCGTAAGTCCTAAATAAATTAAAATGCAGAAATCTCGAGTCCGTTTGAGTCCACATCTGGTCGCGCAGACACAAAGCTCATATCCCCCGCCTTCCTACGCTGGTCTTTTAAGGCTAGTCGGCTCGATATTTTTGATCACCGCTTTATTTTTGGTGGTGCGCCACTATTACCCCGGGGGGCAACCGACGCCCAATACCCTGCCGCAGGACGAAGCCGTGCTGGGCGCGGAAAACAATCAAGCCAAATCGTCCGAATACTATCTTTATGAAGTCGCCGACGGCGACACGCTCTTTTCCATTAGTAAAAAATTCCAGATAAAGTGGGGCGAGATTGTCGAGATGAACGATTTGCGCGAACCGTATGCCTTGGAACGCGGCCAGAAAATCAAACTGCCCACCAACACCGCAACCAAACAGCAGCAATTCTACGAAAACCTAAAAAATAAAATTTATATCGTGGAAGAAGGCGATAGCTTTGTCGGCGTCGCCCAAAAGCTCAACGTCTCCGTCACCGACCTCTTGCGCAGCAATCCCGAACTCCACGCTCCCGACTTTTTGAATGTCGGCCAAGTCCTGCGTTTACCGTAATTGAAAGTAAAAAAAAATAATCACCAGTCACGGGTGATTTTTTGTTGTCCTATTATTTATCGCGTAACTATCTAAAAAACCAGCCATGCGTGCCAATCGGATAGTTGCCAATGCTTGCGGCGGCTGGATCGACATCCACCCACCGATTCCCCAATTTTACTTTTAAATACTGGTGGACAACCATATTCCAAAAAGTATGGCGAATTTTGATGTCGTCCACTTTAAAATATTTACTATTGGCTAATAAAGTATACAAAATGAAATTTTTGGTCGTGCAGTGCGCGTAGCCCGTCTGGTTCCAAATTTTTCCGATATCATTTCTAAACAGCTTGGGGAAGTTGAAAATTACGTTAAACCGCCCGCCCGTCCACTTATGAATGATAAAATCGTAGGCCAATTGCAAATAGGCTTTTTGATCGGCTGCTTGATTTTCCATCTCGCTGATTTTTTGCATGACTTCAGCCGGCAGATCCTGCCGCGGCATATCTTTTTTAAAACCCAAATAAGGCACAAAAAATCTGGCGACAAAAAATACCAGAAAAAAGTAAGCGAATAAAATAGTTAGAAAAATATAAAAAATCGTCATAACCTAGCTGGTAAATTTTTCATTCATATTTGCCTTATCCCAGTTTCTAGTCCGGTTATATTCCATTTTCTTTACTGCTTCCTTTTCCGCCAAAAACCCATGAAAAGCCGCCAAGGCCAGAATATATTCTATAAATTGCCTTATTTTGAGGCTAAAAACAGGCTCTTTTTGATGGCGGAAACCTTCATAAGCCTCGGAAACTGCTTTGTGCAAGAGGGCGATTTGGGCGTGTATATCGGTCGGAAAGACTTCCACCTTTTTTATGCTACCCACCTGAATTTTATAAATCCCGGCCAGATGAAGCGTCCGAAGCAACACATCGGCGATCTCCTCAAAAAATCCGTCTTTGCCGGCAAGATTGTTTTTTAAAAAGGCATCATAAGCTTCGGAAATTTCCGAATGGATGAGGGCGATTTTCTCCGGCAAATCAATTTCCTCGGGCCTCGATCCAAAACCCTTTTCCCGAGCTAACGTGAGATTTTGTTTTTTAATTTCTTCTAAATTCATTTTAACAGATGATAATTATTTTTTTGCTTTTTCCAGACTAACTTTTTCCACTCTCATAATCCCATTATAGGCCTAAACGGCTCATACAGCCATTTGAGCCGTTTAGGAGATGAATAAATTATTTTGACTCGTGGTAATCCTGCTCGGCATTCACCGCCCAGATGTTGTCTTTGGTTTTTATATCATTCACAATGTTTTCCACGGCCGCCATGGCCGTTAACATCGAATGGTCCTGATTATTATATTTGTGCATACCGTTTCTGCCGATCAAAAAAAGATTTTCCAAAGTATCGGTAAATTTTCTTATAACCTCGAAGTTTTTGTAACTGCCAAAATAAGCGGGGTAGGCTTTTTTGACTCTGACGATGGTGCTGTCTAAAACGTCAAGCTTTTCAATGATGCCGATTTTTACCAGCTCATCTATCGCGAATTGCATAAAATCTTCATCAGTTTTATTCCAAAGCCAATCGCCTTCGCTGCAAAAATATTCCAGACCAATCCAGACGGTATTCGGGTCGAAAACCAAGTAAGAGCTCCAATTATTAAATATCTGCAAACGGCCAATCCGCACATCGGGTTCCTGGATATAAATCCAATTGTCGGGCACGATGTTGTTTAAAGTTTTGATCTTGGTTTCGTTGCGGATTTTCAATTTATTCAAAAGCAAGCCGACGGTGATAAAATCCCTGTACATCAAGCCTTGCGCGACCTTCAATACTTCGGCTGACACCTGTGGCTGGATGTTTTCTATCAGCTCTTTCACCGGTATTGTCGAAAAAAAATAATCGCCGGTTTGGGTTTTGGTTTCGCCGGTCGCCAAATTTTTTACGGTCGCTGCCACGATTTTATTTCCCGACAGTTTAAACCCGACCACCTGATGGTTTAAAAATACCTCCGCGCCGCCCGCTTCTACGATTTTTGCCACCTCTTCCCACATTTGTCCAGGCCCGAGTTTGGGATATAAAAATTGCTGAATCAAGCTGGTTTCCAAGTTTTTTTGCTCGATGGAAGTTCTCTTTGAAAAAAATGTTTTCAAAAAATGCGCCAAAGCGCGGGTTATGGAAAGCCCTTTGATGCGCTGCGCTCCCCACGCGGGGTCGATTTGCGAGCAAGCCTGCCCCCAGACTTTTTCCGTGTAATCTTTAAAAAAAGTTAAATATAATTCCCGGCCGAACCTGTTGATAAAGAAATCTTCCAGCGATTTTTCGGGTTTTATCTGGGGAAATTTGGCCTTCAGGTAGCTCCAGCCGATTTTGAAAGTTCTAACAAAACCCAGGTTAGAAATGGTGTTGAAATTCAGGGCCACCGGGTAATCAAAAAAGTGCCTTAAAAAAAATATTCTTGAGAGCCGTCGGCGGACAAGCATCACCTTATCGGTTTTACTGGGATCGGCCCCGGCGGCGGAAACAAAGATGGACTTTTTTTGATTTTGATAACCTAGATTAATCGCGACTTCGCCGGAATTGATTGCTTGCAAGGGCAGGATATTTTTCCACCATTCCATTACGCGGTCTGACTTGGAAAAAAACCTGTGGCCGCCCATATCCATCCTGTTGCCTTTGTAATTCACGGTCTTGGCGATTCCGCCAAAATGATCGCCGGCTTCAAAAATCACGGGCTTCACGTTTTCGGTTTTTTTGAGCACTTCATAGGCGGCGGTTAAACCCGCCGGACCGGCTCCAACAATAACGGCAACCTTAGACCGATTATGCATCATAGATTCGTAAAAAATGATTGCTCGCTAGCTTGCTTTCTATTCCGTGAAAGCGGGTAACGGGAGTCGAACCCGTATCATCAGTTTGGAAAACTGAGATAATAACCGTTATACGATACCCGCATTTTTCTCTCCCTCGTGAGGGAGAGATTAAGAGAGGGTCATAGTAGACGATCTTGAACGATGGATGAAAAACATTCGTTCTCTACGACCTCCTCTAACTCCTCCTCACGAGGAGGAGAAATCTCCTCTCCATAAATATCGCTTTAAATCCACATAATAATTCCCGTCTCTGTATTCTACCTGAATTTCCTCTTTTTTCAAGATCGCCGCCTGCTCCGCGCCGGTATGTTCTTGGCAGGTCGTGGAGATTCGGCCTTCGCGATTGATAACTCGCCACCACGGAACTTGCCGCGCCAAGGCAGGATTCATTTGGTGCAAAGCCCAGCCCACGGCCCGCGCGCTCCGCGGCGATCCTTCCATCACCGCGATTTGGCCGTAAGTGGCGACCTTGCCCTCGGGGATTCTCTTCACGCGCGCAATTATTCGGTCGTAAAAGTTTTTCATGGACCTCTTGCAGGATAATTTTTCTTGACGAAATTGCGAAATTTGAGGCGAAAAAGGTGAAGAGGAATGAGGCGTAATCTATATTACGGCGAATTCCGATGAGCCTTTTGCAGACCAAATTTCGCGATTGTCACCCTGCGGGTGATCTCCCGAAGGGATGACAGGCGAAAAGGTTATTCTGCAAGAGGTCTAAACCAACCTTGAAGTGACGAAGGATTCGACGGCCGCGGCGATGATGAGTAAAACCAAAATCAAGACCAGAATTTTTGCGTTATCCAAAAGCCCTTGTTTAAAAACTTGTTTCCGACGGCCGCGCGATGAAGGCAGGAGCCATTGCCAGCCCAGGCGCAGCCCGAAGGCCGCGGCCAAAAGCAGCGCGGGAATTTCGAATATCCCGTGAGGCAGAATGGCAAGCAGATACACACCAAACGAGAGATTGGACGGCTCGGGC
>JBBUGP010000086.1:0-1129 GCA_038077895.1 Patescibacteria group bacterium | reverse complement strand
GAGCAGCGCTCTCTGAAGCACGCCAAAGCGGTGCTGTTCGTCGATAATCACCAGGCCTAATTTTTGGATATCGACTTTTTTTTGAATTAAAGCATGGGTGCCGATGACGATTTTTGCTTTGGAATCGTCTTTTAAAATTTCAAGCAGTTCGTTTTTGCCGACATTTTTAATCCTTTTATCTTCGAATAAAGCCGCGGTTGATGAGGTTAAAAGAATCAGCGCGAAATCCTGGATAAGCGGAAGCTTTGTCAGTGTGGTGAAATGCTGCTGGGCCAGAATTTCGGTGGGCGCCATAAAAGCCGCCGATAAGCCTGCCCGTAGCGTCTGCAGGGCTGCAACGGCCGCTACCACGGTTTTACCGCTGCCTACGTCGCCGGAAAGCAGGCGGTTGGCGGGATGAGGCCGGTTTAAGTCAGAAAGGATTTCCTCGGCCGCCTTTTCTTGGGAAGGAGTGAGGATAAAAGGCAATTGAGAAGCGAATTCTTTAATCGAGGCGGGGTCGTAAGGCAGGGGATGGGCGGGAAGGCTATTGAGGATTTTTTGGTGGGTTAAAATTTTACATTGGTACAAAAATAGCTCGTTGAAGGCCAGCCGCCTGCGGGCGCTCTCGGATTCGGCCAAAGTTTTTGGAAAATGGATTTGCCGGACTGCTTGATTGTAATCAAGCAGTTTATTCTTGTTGATAATTGTTTCTGGGAAGATTTCCGGCAAAGCCGGAAGTTCGTCGAGCACGGATTTGAGCATGCTGCGAAACCATTTTGGATACAGGCCGGAGGTTAAGGAATATACCGGCACGACTCGCCCAACGTGAAGGGTTTCGGGTTTATCCAGCTCCCAAACCGGATTCTGCATTTGCAAGGTCTTGTAAAACGAAACCGTGCCGGCAAAAAAATACTCGCGGTTTTCTTTTAAAATCGTTTGCAGATATGGTTGATTAAACCAGATAATCGCCAAAGACCCGGTTCGGTCGCGGACCAAAATTTCCAAAATATCCATTCGCCGCCGAAACAACCGCTTCAAGCTGATATGACTGATTTTTGCCTTAATGGTATAGCGTCCGCCCGGTTTTAAGTCGGCAATCTTAGTAACGCGGGAATAATCATCATAACGGTAGGGAAAATGCTGCAAC
>JBBUGP010000085.1:0-1148 GCA_038077895.1 Patescibacteria group bacterium | reverse complement strand
AAAATAGAGACACTGGAAACAAAATCGCATAGTTTCCAAATCATTACAAAATGGCAACCAGCGTCAAGACTCAAAAATTTTTCGAGTTCAATTTGCACAAGCATGTTGGGCGGCATCTGAAAGATCATTTCATTCCTCATGAGCGCAACGCTCATCGGCCGCATGTTTTGGCGCACCGGACGCTGCTTTTATACAGCGTTTTTTTGCTTTTACTAAAAGTCGCTTTAATTTCCGCGCCGATCCTTTTACCCTATTCTTTGGCCATATCTTCCGCCGTTACGCCCGAGAATATTATCTCGCTGACTAACCAATCCCGCGTCGAGCGCAATCTGCCGCCGCTTGTTGAATCTGCAAAGTTAGCCGCGGCGGCAGACAGCAAGGCGCGCGATATGATGAAAAAAGCATACTTCGCGCATTTTTCACCGGATGGTATAAGCCCGTGGTTTTGGATGGCGAAAGCTGGGTACAATTATCAATACGCCGGAGAAAATTTGGCCATTAGGTTTGAAACCGCGGAAGGCGTCAACGACGCCTGGCTTTCATCGCCGGCGCATCGGGCGAATATTCTGGCTGACCAATTTACGGAAATCGGCGTGGCCGTGGCCAGCGGAGAATTTGGCGACGAAGGGCAGGTAACGTTGGTAGTACAGATGTTCGGCGATCCCGCGTCGGCGGGCGCGGAAGTGGTTGTACCAACGCCGGCGGCGAATTCGGACGCGAAAGTCGGCCAGAAAATTCTGCCGCCCACCGGAAACGAAATTCCAAATAATCCGGTTATTCTTTTTCCGCTCTCGGATTCTTTGGTGAATTTTTCCCGTTTTTCCGTTATCGGACAAAATCCGGAGGAAGGCAGCGTCGCGATATTCTTAGACGGCGTGGAAGCCGGCTTCGCGACAGCGTTAAAAGATTTGTCGTTTGAATTTCTGGTTCCGGATAAATTCGCTTTTACAGACGGTCTGCATAACGTTTACGCGAGTTACAAGTTTGGTGAATCGTATTTGGAATCTGACCGCGTAAATTTTGTCGTTGACACTTCCGCGCCCGAAGTTTTTGCCGATACTTTTGATATGCGTCCCTTGGCCGGAAAAATGGGATATAAAGTCAGCGTCAAGGTTTCGGAGGATTCTATCCGCACGATTGTCACGATT
>JBBUGP010000084.1:0-5519 GCA_038077895.1 Patescibacteria group bacterium | reverse complement strand
ATTATATACCACTAATACTGAATGGTCAATGTTAATAATTATTACAATAAATAACCCCAATTTTAGCAAAAAGTGGAAAATTTCCAGCTTTTAAAGCTTTTCTTTAATGTAGGGACAGGTCTCGACCTGTCCCTATCGAGATAGTAATAAAAAAAATCCGAATCAATTATTTCGGATATTTTACCGGCTCCCGGAGATTGAAGTTAATACTGCTGACATACAACAAATCTTTAGTAACAAAAAACCGCCCAAATGCTCCCTACCTATTTCTCTCTCCTGTAATCAGGAGACCTGCCTGCCGTCAGGCAGGGATGTCACCCATAGGGTGACAGAGAGGTTAAGGGGGCAAACGAGGCGGTTTTTTGTGGCCTACAAAATGGCTTCTTTGGCTGCCTTGGCAACTCGGAATTTCACCACGGTCTTGGCCGGAATCTTTATGGACGCTCCGGTTGCCGGATTGCGGCCCATGCGCTCGTTGCGATGCTTTTTCACCAACTTGCCTAAACCCGGAAGAGAGAATTCCCCTGACTTCTTGGTCTCTTCGTAGGCCAGGTTGGCAATCGCGTCAAGCATTTCCCCGACTTCTTTTCGGGTTTTTCCCAGCTTTTCAGCCAGGGCTTGGAGCATTTCTGACTTGGTCATATGTTTTGGTCTTACCAGGTAGTAGAACTTCGATTCATTTAGAACTAAAGGTAGAATCTGAAAGTAAATAAGCTCTTTCAATAAAAATCTCTTTCAAATTCTGTTTATCCTTTGGCTAAAACATCAAAATTTCACCACCTGGCTTAATGAATTCTTAATGATTTATTTCATTTCAAGATGATTTGGCTTCGACCGCTGCTTAACACCCCATAAATTATCTCAATATTTACAGCTAGTCAAATCTTCCGTTATCCACAGTTTAGCAAAAAACCCTTATTTTGTGAAGTTTTTTTTAAATAATCTTCCATTGTATTTACTAACCTGACAGGTTTTTAAATAAAAAACCTCTCTATTAAGCCAAAAAAATGAAATTCTTTCTTGACTTTCCTGATTATAAAAGACAAAATAAAATATCAGTTTAGAAGGAGGGTCTTATGCAACTCACTGCTAAAAAGCTTTTACGGACCGAGGAAGAGTTGGATGACTTCTTCCGCCGTCTCGACAGCATGAATCGCGTCTACACCGTAGTCAACCTCCGGGAGGTTAGAGACGATCTCTCTACGGACCCAGGCGGCTGCTACATCTACCTTTCAGAAGGTAATAGCGCTGTCGTCGTTAGGGTCGGCTACCTCTTGACGTTCATCGCCCCTACACACATCTCTTTTACCGCGCTCACTAAAGCTCTCGGCTACGACGGCTCTCAAGACTTTGAATGGGCCGAAAAACGTCGCCTTAAAGGGTCGCCAATCGCCCCCAGCGCCGCCTGAGTTCCCCAGCGGCTTTTTTTATTTAGGGCTTTTCTTTTGCTCTTTTCCTAAGCCAACTTCAACTCCGCGTAAAAGTTGCCGTCCTTTGTAATTACTTTAAATCCCCGCTTGCGGAACATCTGCAGCATAACGCGGTTATCTTCCAAAACGTAGGCGTAAATTTTTTTTATCCCTTTCTCGCGGGCAATTTGCAAAATATAATCGGTGAATTTGTTGCCCAAGCCCTGATTCTGCCAAGGATCGGCCACAACGATTGCAAATTCCGCCGTTTCGTTATAGGCATCGGCGATTAGGCGCACCACGCCGGCCATTTTTTTTATTCCGTTCTCGTCTGTTTCCGCGATGATGGCGATTTCGCGATCGTAATCGATTTGGGTATAGCGAATCAAAAGCTGATGGTTGACTTCGTTAATCAGTCCAAAAAACCGGAAGCGCTGGGTGGCTTCGGAAAACGCCTTAAACATTTCCGCCTCCATCGGCTCGTCCTCCGGGCGAATTGGCCGCAATAAAACCATTTGGCCTGATTTTAACTGAAATTCCTCCAGATACTCTTTTGGGTAAGGCGAAATTACCAGATGAGAGTAGGGTTTGATCTTTTTTCCGACGACTTCCCGGTCTAAAATAATTTTCGCGTCCAATACCACGCCGCCATTGGAATCAACCGCGAACGGATTAATATCCAATTCCTTAATTTCCGGAAAATCGGCTATTAGATAAGCGAATTTATAAAGCAAAAATTGAATGGCAGGAATATCAACTCCGCTCATCCCGCGATATCCTTTCAGTAAATTGTAAATTTTGGTTTCCTCGATAATCCGCATGGCCAAAGCCATGTTTAGAGGCGGCAGGCCGACGCGCACGTCGCGAAAAACATCCACCGCCACTCCGCCCATGCCAAAAACTATGGCCGGGCCGAAAATTGGATCTTTACTGCATCCAATCAACAACTCATATTTTTTTGAAAGCATTTCTTCCACTAAAATTCCGTGAATCTTGGCGCGGGGAGAGCGCTTTTGGACGGATAATGTCAGTTCCTTGTAAGCCTGTAAAACCTCTTGTTCATTCGCGATATTTATCCTCCCGCCGCCAATTTCTGTTTTATGAAGAATGTCGGGCGACAAAACTTTCATCACCACCGGAAAACCGATTTGCAAGGCGAGCTTTACCGCCTCGCTTTCCGTTTTAGCCAGGCCGCCTTTTGGCACGGGAATATCGTAATTGGCAAGCATCGCTTTTGCTTCCAGCTCCGTAAGTACAAATCGGCCCTCCGCAAGCACCTCGTCTAATAGTTTGCGATTCGCTTCGGTATTTGGAGTAAAGGCGTGAGGAATCGAAGCCGGGGTTTCGTAAAGCATCTCCAGGTTTCTCGCATAGCGGTACAAGTTCATAAAGCTTCTCACCGCGTTTTCCGGAATTCTGTAGACTGGGATTTTACCTTCCCCTAGAATTTCCCGGCCGTCCGCGACATTAAACTCCCCCATCCAAGACGCGCATAAGGTTTTTTTCTCTCGGTTCGGCAAAGTCACTAAGACTTTCGCTACCGCCACCGGATCGGTCATCGCCTGCGGCGTGAGTATAACAAGCACTCCATCCACATTTTCGTCACTAATCACCACCTCCACGGCGCGGCGGTATCGCTCCGCGTCGGCGTCGCCAAGCAGGTCAACGGGATTCGCCCCGCTCCAAGACGGCGGTAAAAAAGTATTTAGGCTTTCAATCATGCCCTCGGAAAGCTTGGCCAAGCTCCCGCCAAGAGCGATTAAGGCATCCGTGGCGATAACTCCCGGTCCGCCGGCGTTGGTAACGATAGCCAAGCGCTTTTTAGTCGGATGCTTTTGCATGGCCAAAGTTTCGGCGCAGTCAAACAACTCGCCTATGGTATTTACGCGCACGATGCCGGCGCGTTTGAAAGCCGCCCGAAAAACTTCATCATTACCGGTTAAAGCCCCGGTGTGCGACAAAGCGGCCCGTGCTCCTTCCAGGCTTTTGCCGGCTTTGAGCGCGATAATCGGCTTGGCACGGGCGGCCGAACGCGCGGCCGACAAAAACTTGCGCGCTTCTGTTAAAGTTTCCATATAAAGCAAGATGCTATTGGTGTTCTGATCATTTCCAAAATAATCAATCAGATCGTGGAAACCGATATCCAGCATTTCGCCGATCGAAACGAAATATGAAAAACCCACGTTCTCTTTAACCGCCCAATCCAAAATTGCCGTGCCCAACGCCCCGCTTTGCGAAATCAGCGCGATGTGGCCGGCTTTGGGAACGCGGCCGGCGAAGCTGGCGTTTAAATTTTTGCCGGGACGAATAAATCCCAAGCAGTTGGGCCCAAGCAAGGTCATCTGGTATTTCCTAACCAATTTCTCAAGTTCCGCAAAAGACTGCTCGCCTTTTTTATCGGCCTCCTTAAAGCCCGAGGACACCACAATCACCCCGCCGACCCCCGCTTTACCGCAGTCTTCCACGATTTTTGGCACTGTCGCGGCGGGCGTGGCAATAATCGCCAAGTCGACGATTTGCGGAATTTTGCTGACATCGGGGTAGACGGCCATTCCGGCGACGATCTTGCGGTTCGGGTTAACTAAAAAAATCTTGCCAGAAAATCCGGCAAGCAGGTTTTTTGTCAAAGCGTTGCCCACCGAGCCTATCCTGTCGCTGGCGCCGACAACCGCAACGCTTTGGGGATTGAACAGCCGATGCAATCCTTGGGGAGTCATAAAAAATTTAAATGACGACAAAAATTGTTCTAATTGCTCTAATTATTCTAAACAATAACCAATTCCCAATTTCTAATTTCCAACAAAATGCCTAATGCCAAAAATTTGAAATTTAATCATTGGGATTTTTGTTGGGAATTGAAAATTGGATATTGGAAATTATTTCAAGTCATTCAAAGTCTCCAATGCGGCGAAAGCTTTTTTTCCAAAATATCGGCCGCGCGCTCGTATTCTTCAATTACCAAAATTTTGGAATCCGTCGGTTCTTCCGTGAACTTCTGTGGTTCGCCGTTTATCCCCGCCAAAAAATTGTATAAACATTTGGGGAAAATTTCGATGTTATAACCGCCTTCCAGCGTGGCAAAAATATTCTTGAAGTTTTGCGATAAAATTTTACCCAGTTCGTAATAAGCGTTAAATGACAAGCGCAGCTCCAAAAGCAAATCCATCTGGTGCGCGTCAAAGCCGGCGGATACCGCCACCACGTCCGGCTTAAACTGCAGGGCGGCCGGAAAAAACCTTTTTACCGCTTGCAGATAAATATCGTCGCCGCTGCCGGCCGGCAAAGGCAGGTTTATAGTATAGCCTTCGCCGCTGTTTTCCCCGATTTGTTCCGGCATTCCGCCGCCGGGAAAAGCCGGGTATTGGTGGAGCGACCAATACATAACTCTATCCGTCCTATAAAAAAACTTTTCTGTGCCGTCGCCCAAATGCCCGTCAAAGTCAAAAATTAAAACCCGCTTGCCTTCCTTCACAAGCCGCTGCGCGGCGATGGAGACGTTATTAAAAATGCAAAATCCCGACGACCGATCCGGGTGGGCGTGGTGGCCGGGCGGCCGGACTACGGCAAAGTCGCCCGTGCGGGAAGCCATCACGGTCGCGGCCACGGCGGCCACGGCGGCAGGATAACTGTTCGGACAGGTTACCGTTTCGGCGTCGAGGTGGTCATGATTCTGGCACGTCCGTCTGACGCGCTCTATATAATGCCAATCGTGAAAAAGCCTTAAATACTCTTCACCGTTCTCTATCTGCGTTTCAGGCAAATCGCCCAGTGCCTCCAGACGCTTGCGGTTTTCCGGATGCATACCGGTATCGTGCTCTAAAAAAATTTTGTTATAGATGAGTTTCATATCCATTGGTTTTCCTCTCCTTTCAAAGGAGAGGATCAAGGTGAGGTTTTGGATAACATTAGTTCTCTCCTCCCAAACGCTCCCCTACCTTATTTTTCTCTCTCCCGTATCATATCAAAAAAGCCAATAAATACAAAAAAATCGTCTTTTAAAGGGATTAAAAAAGGATAATTTACACTATTTTTATTGACAATATCCTATTTGCGGCATAATATATGATTATTCAACAGGTGGAAGACGGCGTCACCACGGTTCGGACTGTG